>CAZMDP010000112.1:0-6553 GCA_964565015.1 uncultured Prolixibacteraceae bacterium
TCTGTGCTATCGGCGTTGAATTCCTTGAAGGGTTCACCATTGCGTAACTGGCCAGCTTCAGACCATATCCAGCTCATTTTGGTCGGGTTTACTTTGGCATACACCGGAATATGACATGCCTGACACGACACTTTTGCATTGTGCCTGTTCAGTATATTGTCGAAATGGGGGGTATTGGTATGGCATTGTTCGCAGGTGGCGCGGTTGGTGTTTTCGGACGATACAGAGTATAAACGTCCTTTGATCTGATGGTTCTCGGCGGTATGGCATGCCACACAGGTCATATTCATTCCATTGGCGGCCATGTGTACATCCACACTCCTGTCGCAGGCCAGCTGGGCTTCTTCCAGATCGCCATGCTTAACATTATTTCCTCCGCCGCTGTAAAAATGGCAACTCCCGCAATTGATACGCTGCGGTGCCCCCACACTTTGTGCAACTTTGGTGAGGTTTACGTTTCGGTCGGGGTAACCTGCCATGGCCGATCCTTTATGGTATTCTTCGCTGTTGTCATGACAAACCATGCAATCGACATTACGGGCATTTTCAAAATCGAAATGGTCGTTGGTCATACCAAATCCGATATGGCAGGCAGCACAGGCAAGCTCGTTCGATTGAGCTCCGAGACAGAAGTTATTGAGCACATTCTTTTTACCGGCAGCAGCAACTCCGCGACCCTCGATATATGCAACACGCTCCCAGTTCCAGTGTGCCGACTGCATTACCTCTTTGTGCCTTTCGGTATGGCACGAAATACATACCTCGGTTACTTCCTGCGGAGTTTTAAATTCGCGCTGCAAGGCTGGCAATTTGCTGTGATCGATTGACGAAACCGGCTTTATGGCAAATTCCTGCTTTAATTTCTCAAGTTTCAGATTGTAGTATTCATCTTCCCTGTTAAAAATATTGATGAGCAGCAATCCGATAACAACCAGAAAAATGATTGTAGCAATTGTCCTTTTCATGCTTTCCTGTGGTTTAATTTTTTCAGATAATGATCTAAAATGAAACTTTCAATCAGAATAGTTTTCAAAACTGGTTGCAAAAATATCTAATTATCTACATATATTCACATGTAAGCAAATGTGTTATACAACATATCTTGAAATGAATTTACGTATATAATTCTGTATATCTTTTACTTACAATTCATTTTACTAATCTTTTATGCCCGTTATTCATACTGATTTTAAATAACATAACGATTGGAAACAGGATAAAAAAAATTACCCTGCAGATTGAATAACCAGTGCATTGAAGCTGTATATTTGGAATAAAATTCTTTACAACTGGTCAAAAGATTGATTAAACATTATAAGACACTACGATATGGATAAAGCTAAACAAATTCAGCGCAAGGGGAACCAGACAGCATTTATAGTGGGGATGATAATTATACTGCTATTAATTCTATTAATGGTATATTTATAACAATTGTTCCAGACTAATTAAAACCATTAATTGACATTTACCCTAATCTGGTTCAATTCCAAGAATCAATAATGGCACTGGTGGGTTTGTCCTACCATGGCGCATTACGTTGTGAATTTCTTTTTCAAACCAAGGAGGGCCTGAAGACATCTGCTGCTGCATTGATTTCGTTGGTACAATTTCAATCCCAATATTAATAATCTGCCCACTGTAAAAAGAAAGATGCTTTACAAATAAATCGTAAGTGACAGCAAAGTACTTCCCGAATTGTACTTCAACACCTATTTTGTTTTTTATGAAATCAGTCTGATTATATGAATTATACAACGGATGTCCGATTTCTTCAAGATATGCTTTTTGTTCCTGAAAGGATAAAGGTTCAATCTTATTTACCACATCAAAATCGGTAGATACATAAAAATCTCTCCGGCGTTCATGCCATCCTCTAAGATTAAATAGCCTTTTGAATTCTTGGTTCAAGGATGTTGGATTGTAATGTAATTCACCTTTCCTGTTCTTTTCATCAGATACCTTTGTTTTATGGGCATTTGCGTCAACTTTTTCAATAATTTCCTTGATTTCGTTGTAATCATCTGAATGATGCACTATAAGGTATTCTTCACCATTCAAATGGGAATATTTTTGTGCAATTTTCATACTATTAAAATTGTTTTTTTTCTACGGTATAGTATAGCCCGTCCCGCTTTGGCGGGAGAACTCGCCCCGATCTATCGGGGCTCGTTTCATTTTATTGGTTTAATCAAACATCATCAATAATTATACATCTCAAGTTGCTTCCACTCTTTAGGAATTCTTGCAACTTTATCATTTTCGGATGGAATATGAATTGGCTTGTTTATTGGCCTGAACTTCAATTTCCCTTCTTTCAAATCAACAATTCGCTGGTGGGCAATGTCGCAATACTTTTTTTCCTTTTCAATACCAACAGCATTTCTATCATTTTTTAATGCAGCAATCAAAGTAGAACCAACGCCGGAAAAAGGATCCAAAATCCAGCTTTTTTCATCAGATAGCGCCAAAACACATCGTTCTACCAATTCAATGGGGAACTGACACGGATGCACGGTTTTTTCGGGATGATTTGATTTTACATTGGGGATATTCCAAAGAGCCGTTTCCCAATCATTTAAAACTATCTCCCAAATATCGCTTGGATTTTTGCCTCGCGGGTTACCTGAGGGTAATCCTTTTTTTTCGCCCTTAAAATGTAATTTACCAGGGTATTTCGATGGGACACGAACATTATCAAGATTGAAAATATAATTATCTGATTTACTGAACCATAAAATCGTTTCATATCGGCCGCTAAACCGGTTCGAAGCATGAAGCCCATGACCAAAATGCCAAATTATTCTATTTCTGAGTTTCAGGCCTTTTTTCTTAAATATTTGGTAATAAAAAATATCCAAAGGAAAGACTTCTCCTTTCTCAATGTAGTTTCCAACCTGCCAACATAGATTCCCACGGTCTGATAAACTTCTCACCAATTCAGAAATAATTTCTTCCTGTGTTTCAAGATATTTTTCAATACTTGTTTTAGTTTCATACGATTTGCCGATGTTATAGGGGGGTGATGTAATTATCAGATCAAACTTATTATCATCAATTCCTTTTAGCGTCCTAAGACTGTCCCCATTAATTAACTTATATCTGACATCCGGGCTAATATATTTAAAAAGAGGCTCTTCCACGTTCATATGAATTATTTCTTCCTACAAACATAAGCAAATCTTTTATGTATGCACCCTGAATTTTTTTCATTTTTTGAACATTCAATGTAATTTATATCACAGCCTCAAAACCACCTGGCCATTGGGAGGCAATGCCCTGAAGAATGATTTCGCTTCATTGGCGGGAATAAAAACGGTTACTTCGGGCAAATATTCTGGTTTACGAAATCTTAGAATATTCCGGTTCGCTGCTGCAAGGGTTTTTATATGACGTCTTAAACGGTAATTCATCAAGGATAAGTCAAATCCTGCATCAAACTCGTCGGATTGGACAATACTGACAATAAGGCTGCTATCGAGTAGAAGATGCCACTCAACAAATTCCCTTTTTGTTGTGTCTATCTGAATTTGGGTTTGGGCGGCTTCAATGGTATCTTTGGGTACTTTGCGGAAAATTACCGGATTCTTTTCTATGGTACCTTCAATTTCAGTTATACCAAATGGTTTCGAGAAATGGTAAGTATAAGCATCAGGCTTAATACCCGAAAAGAACCTCGATAATTCGGCTCTCCTGAATTTAACCTGCCGTAAAACCACCCCTTTCATTTCGAGCTGCACCAGGCTATCCTTCAGATTAACCGTCAGTCCGATCGAGTCTGAAGCCGACATTCCCAACCGTGCCGTGAGGAAAGCTCTCTGATGGATCAAATCCCATTCCTGGAACGACAATTTTAAAGTATCCTTTTTATTTTCGCCGCCCTTGTTCCATTCCGAAAGAGTGCTTCGTAGCGCAACAATGTTAAAGATTGTAAAGATGAGGAAATAAACGATTAAAATAGCAGGGATTATTCTCAGTAATGCAAGTTTTACAATCTTATTTATATCTGATTTCATACGCGGTATATCAAATGGATTAATAAATAAAAACTTTGGCACCTACGGGCAGGCTCCTGAACACTTCTTCTAGGTCATCGTCGAGCATGCGGATACACCCATGGGTTACCGGTAACCCTATAAAACGCTGATAAAGCGTGCCATGAATCATATACCCGTCGCCCAGGGTAAGTGCATAATCGCCCAATACTCCCCTTTCGTACCTCGAAGGATGATCGGGAGGCGGGACGGGTAATCCCTCTTCAACAAAAGCCCAATCGGGTTTTCGCCAAACAGGGTTCTCGAGTTTAGCCTGCACTCTGAATTCGCCACGGGGTGTCCTGAAAAACCACCGCTGGTCGCCTTCACCAATCAGGCTGATCATACTACCGGTTGAACACATACCTTCCCTTACCAGTTGCCTGTTGCGATACAGGGCAAACCTGTTTTCGGTGGTGTTTATCACAAGATAGGCATTACCGGGTGTAAGGCGTTCAATCCTGCGGTCGAGGTTTCGGATATCATTTTGTAATGCTGTAATTCTTTTTTCAGAAGCTGCATCGCTTACGGTAATATTTTCCGACTTAACCACGGGTGTAAACCTCTCAGCAATAAATGGGGATACAAACAAAAGAAAAGGGAAAAAAAGCAGGTAAACCAGTATAGCCAATGCAAATCTGGCACCGCTAACCACTGATTTGTTCTCCTTTATTTTTTGAAGAAAGTTTTTAATCACCAAAATTTTGCTCTCTTTATTTGGATCCATTTCTTTTCAATGATTTAATGACAATTTAATTATTTTTCAGCGTTTTTTCGGATAACATCAGGGCTTGCCATTCATCGTATGTTTTCAGCGAACCAACAATGATAACCGGAGTATTAACCGATGCCAATCTGAAAACCACGTCCATATCACGGTCTGACAAGGCGACACATCCATTAGTCCAGTTAAATCCCTGTCCGCCATGTCCATGAATCTCAATTAATCCGCCCACGTCGATATGTTTTGGTATTACACCCTTTTTAACGTTTTGTTTGTAACGTTGCAAATCATCGCTGTTCGGATAATTCAGTAACAGTGCCTTATAATATATTGTTTGTCGTTTTTCTTTTTTCCGGGTTACCAGATAACTTCCTTCAGGGGTAGCCTGGTCGCCCTGGTGGTTTTTATCGCCAAGCCAGTTAGGTCCAAACTCCGCCTTGAAAGTATGCTTAAGTTTCCCATCTTTATAAACCCTTAATTCGCCGGCAAGCTTTTCGACCACAATCAAGGATGAGTTATTTTTTTCGGAGTTATTTACCGCATTTTTATAGATGGTTTCCCATTGATGGTATTGTTCGAAATACTCTTTCATTCGTTTTTCGGCCAATACCTCAGCTTTATCGAGAAGTACCGAGGCTTTGCCAAGTATATCGGCAGCTTTGCTGAATTGGTCTTTCTCCCTGGCAACTTTTGCTTCACCGAGCATCAGTTTTGCGCGGCTGCAATTTACCCTGAATGTTTCAGGCAGTGGCAGGGTCGAATACAATTTTTCAAGGTTTTGCAGTTTCTCTTCTAACTGTTGATATTTTTTTGCAGTTTCACGATAAGCATTGGTTGCATTTCGGGATGCTATGCCAATGGCTTCGATAGAGGCTGATTGCGATTTTCCGGCAAATAAAATAGTTTTAGAATAATCGCGAAATAATATAAACCGTCGGTTTTGCGACTGCCAGGCGGCCATAGCCGAATCGTAATACATACTTGCTTCTTTAAACTTCTCGGGTGCATATTGAAAGGCCTGTGCATGCCGTGCTTCTGAAAGTTTTTCACGTGCACTTTTCAAGGCCTGATCGGGTGTTTCGGGTGTAAAAAAATAAAAAAGAACCAATGCTGCTATCGAAAAAGCACCTATGAAAAATAAACTGTATTTGATTCCTTTTTTGAGTTTCCTGTGTAAAACCATTCAATACATTTAAAAAAATCCCCGGAGCAAAAATAACTCCGGGGAACACCAATGAAACAAACAAAAATCAAAAAAATTATCTTCTTCCCTTGAATTTGTCAATAACTGTCTGTAATTCAGTTGTAACAGAACTAACTTTTTCTTTTGCTGCTTTCAGTTTGTCGAGGGCTTCGATCCATTTGCCCTGTTCAACAAGTGCAGTTGCTTCGGCAGCAGCAGCTTCAACGGTGCCAATTTCAGCCGAAATTGCATCAACGGCAGCTTTACCTTCTTTACCTTTTGGAGCATTTGCTACCAACGTTTTTGCCTGAGCAACAAGGGTGTTAACTTCGGCCATCATGGCATCCACTTCGGCCTGAACTTCAGCCTTGCGGGTTTCGGTATTGGCCTTAACGGTTAACGACATTTCATTAATCTGGGCCAATTTGGTTTTTACATCAGCAAAGCTGGCAAACATTTTTCCCTTGCGGGCTTCAATAAGTTCATTAACAGCATTCAACGAATCCTGTAAAGCATTGAATTCTGCAGGAACATAAAGATCGGCACCCGAAGCCCTTGCATCTTCAATTGCAGCTTTGGCTGCATCTAATTCCGCTTGCGGAACTTTAGCAC
>CAZMDP010000113.1:0-6508 GCA_964565015.1 uncultured Prolixibacteraceae bacterium
GCAAAATCATCGATACGCAGGTCGCGGAGCCTTTCCTCGTTGAGCACACTCTTTATCTTATTGAAAACCGGAGAATTAAGCACCTGAACATTAAAACTTTGAAACAAACCGGTACCGTTGAGCGACGACATCATCAATCCCATGTTTTCGTCGAGTTGGCCTTTCAGGTTGAGGGTTGTACTGAACCGCCCCTTACTTTGCTGCGCTATGGGAAGATAATTGCGCACCAACTTCATCGACTGAAAAGCAGTGGGAATATCAAAACTTACCAGATCGATGGTCATATCGACAAGAGGCTGGTTTTGCGGAGTATTGGCATACGATCCTGCCAGGCGCATTTCACCGTCGAGCAGGTTCATACGCACACCGCGAAGGTCCATTTTTCCATCGTTGATAACAACCTGTCCGTTGATGTTGCTGATATTCAGCTGGTCGTACAGTGCCCGCTTCACGTCGGCCTGAATAGCCAGGTTAACCAACTCGGGCACTTTAAAAGCGCTTGCCGATGCTGTTTCGGCAGGTTTTGATGCTGGTTTGGGATCCGACCTCCTGCGCCTGTTTTCCGCAGTAGCTTGTGGAACCGGTTCCGGTTTCGGGGGCTCAACCTGAAGTTGCATCAGTTCGTTAAGGTTCAGGTAGTTGCTTTGCAACTGCATAGAACCTCTAAGGGTGCCTCCCGAAAAAATATAAGGGTAATAATCGGAAACACTTCCGGATAGCGCCAAATCGCTTTGACCGATCCGCATATCCATTTGCCTGAGGTTGATCCTTTCCGGAGCAAAATCGAGCTTTCCGGAAGCTATCTGAACGGGGGCATTCAAATCTTTGCTTGTGTAAACGAAGTTGCTCACCGAAATAAGGCCGTCGGTCTGAATACGTTCGTATTTTTTGTTTTCGATGGCCGAATAGTTTCCTTTTACACCGAGGTTAATATCGAGCAGGCCGGCGAGATCGAGGCTGTCGAGCGGCAACGCTTCTTTCAGGTGGTCGAAATTCAGACGTCCGGCAATTTTCCCGTCAAACCTCAGGTCGTCGAGCAGGTTGCTCAACTGAAGATGTAAATCCATCGGATTGTTCCTGATCTCGAAATGGGCGTTGGAGATGCTGATAACCGTTTTATTAAAACCTCCCTGCGGTTTGATAATTGCAAAGTTGCCCGATATGTTTTTTATCTCTTCGGGCATCGATGCATATCGTGCATTTCCTCCGGCAAGCCTTAACTGAACCTGCAAATCGGGATAGGAATCGCCAAAGTAAAATCCTTTGAACGACCCGCTGAACGAAGCGTTTCCGGTTGCCTTCAGGTCTTTCAGGTACGATTCGTATTCAGGGGGCGTAAGGGCCAGAATTTCGCCCAATGTGGAGGCTTTCGAAGCAAAGCCGAGGTCAAAGTATATGGTATCGCCCGGGTTTGAGAACGTTCCCTGCAGATCGAGCGGGAGATTGTTTACCAGCAATTCTCCCTCAGAAAAGCGGTAAAACGAATTATCGAAATTGATATCGAGTACAGATTTAATTCCAAGTCGCGATTTCGAAATATAATTTACACCATCATAAAGCAGGTTAACATGTTCGGATGCCCCGTTTACGTTCAAGCGCGTATCGGAGCCATACATCTTGCCATCGAGCAGCATATTTATTCCGTTGAAATCGACCCTCATGGGCAAGGTTTCATCCAAATAAACAACATTGCCATTTTTGATTTCAATTTTGCTGAGCTTCATCCCGAATGAACTTCCGCTTTCAGTTTCGGGTTGTGCAACCGGTTCTTTTTCGTCGGGGAATATCTGCCAGTTGACCTCATTTTTTGCATTTACCAGAAGCTTAAGGTTTGCCTGATCGAGAATAATTTCGTTTATGGTTAAATCGTCGGGGCTGAATAAATCGAGCACACTGAAGGATGTACGGAGCGATTTTACTGAGAGCAGGGTATCATTTTCGAAACTGCCTTTGCCGGTTACCGTAAAATCCCTGAGCCGGATGCTTGCTTTCGGAAAATCTTTGATCAACGATAGCCTGAAATCGCTGAACCCAATGGTAACATTAAGGTTCCGGTTGATGGTAGCTACCGTTTTCTGAAGTAAAGCATCCCTGAAAACGAAGGGTATGGCAATCAAAATACCCAACAGTACAACAAATACTATCCCTGCTATTATCAATCCCTTTTTCATAATAATTCTCCTAAAATCAACTTAACAATCACCTTGAAAAACAACATTTTAATCGGAACCTGATTTCAGATAAACATCAGATATTTAAGGTACAAAATTAATACCCCTGCGGGAAATTGGTTGCCTGTTAAACATTTTTAACCACCTTAATCGGATATATCTGAAACCAATAGTTGCCGCAACATCTGGAGTGCGGTCTGCGACGACCGCATAATGTTCCGTTCGCGGTTATTACCAAAAACGTATTTGCGGGCCAAAAACTTTCCGGGTCCCGAAACAGCTATCCAAACCGTTCCAACCGGTTTATCGGGCGTTCCCCCATCGGGGCCGGCAATTCCGCTTGTGGCAATCGAATATTCGGTATTAAGCAGTTTTTTGACACCTTCGGCCATGGCGGTCACAGTTTCTTCGCTAACGGCGCCATACTCTTCGATGATTGAGCGATTAACACCCAACTGATTGATCTTTATCTCGTTATCGTAAGCAGTTATGCTGCCTTTGAACCATGCCGATGCTCCCGGGGTCAGGGTGATCAGATGCGCGATGTATCCACCGGTGCAACTTTCGGCTACCGATAACTTTTCACCTATGCCAAGTAAAATCTTGCCAATGGAACTGGCCATAGTGTCGTTATCGTATCCGTATATCTCGACGGGTAATAATTTCTTCAGTCCTTCGACCTGCTTTTCTATTTCAGCCCTGAGTTGTGCTTCATCATTGCCGGTAGCCGATAAACGCAGGCGCACCGAAAGCGGGTTTGGTAGATAAGCAAGTTTAATATGCGATGGTAGCGAATTTTCCCACTCCTCGATGCGCAGGGCAAGCATCGATTCCGGAACGCCCTGCGTGAGAACCGTTTTGTGAATTATGACTTTTTGTTTTCCAGAACTGCGCAAACGCGGCAGCACCTCGCGTTCCATCACCGATTTCATTTCGAACGGAACGCCGGGCATGGATACAAAAATGGTATCGTTACGCTCGAACCACATGATGGGCGCGGTTCCTTCATAGTTGGGCAAAACGGTGCAGTTGTCGGGAACCAGGGCCTGATCGCGGTTAAGTTTGTTCAGGTCTATGCCCCTTTTTAAAAACCTTTCGCGGATATGGTTGAAAGTAGGTTCGTGAAAAACCAGCCGCGAACCAAAATATTCGCACAGGGTATTTTTGGTAATGTCGTCTTTGGTAGGACCCAACCCACCGGTCATCAGCACCAGGTCCACGTTTTTTTCGGCAGCAGCAAGTGCGGTCATAATATGCTGTTTATCGTCGTGTACCGATGTGATCTGATAAACCTCAATGCCGGCCAGGTTCAGCTGTTCGGCCAGCCATGCCGAATTGGTATCTACCACCTGGCCAATAAGTATTTCGTCGCCAATGGTAATTATTTCTGCTTTCATTCCCGTTCAAATTTGTGCAAATGTTCGAGCCTCTGTAACAAAGGTGGATGCGAATAGTTGAAAAATACGTAAACAGGGTGCGGGGTAAGGTTGCTCAGGTTCTTAACCGACAGTTTTTTTAATGCCGAAATAAGCGGTCCCGGCCTGAAATTCTGCGCCGCAAAAGCATCGGCCCCGAACTCATTTTTCCGCGAAACCATATTCATAACAAGGCCTGTAATCAATGAAAACGGGCTGTACAACATCGAAAAAGCGATCATCCCGATATGAAAAGTGGGCTCCTCGACACCCAAAGCCTTACTGATAGCCGGACTTTCGACAAAAACCGAAAACAGAAAGAGCAGAATGCCAGTTTGCAAAAGGCCGAGAATTAAGCCCTGCAAAACGTGCTTCTTCTTATAATGCCCTATTTCGTGGGCCAGAACCGCTACAATTTCATCGGGTGTCATTTCCTTTATGAGGGTATCATACAGTACAATCCGTTTTTTTGCGCCTAATCCGGTAAAATAGGCGTTTGCTTTAGTGGAGCGTTTCGAACCGTCGATCACAAAAATATTATCGAGCTTAAACCCGACCTTCAGGGCAAAATTGCTGATGGCATCCCTGAGTTCACCCTCCGGGAGCGGAGTTTGTTTATTGAAAAGCGGTACAATAAGGTTGCTGTAAAACATGGCCATAAATATCGAAAAAGCCGATAAAACACCCCAGGCCACCAACCAGAACCAGGAACCGGTATTCAGATAAATCCAGATAATAAGCGCCAGAAGGCCACCACCGATAAGTGCAGTTATCAGCCAACCTTTCAGTTTATCGAAAATGTAGGTTTTTATGGTAGTTGTATTGAACCCATATTTTTCTTCAATAACAAAAGTGTCGTAAACTCCGAAAGGCATGTTCACAATTTCGGCGGCCATCATCAATATCCCGAAAAATATGAGTGCCTGCCAAACAGGATGCTGCGTTACCGAAGCTGCAAGCGAGTTTACCCAGGCAAACCCGAAGAACAGGAGCATGGCCAGAATCAGGATGAAATTAAACGTAGAGGTTAACAGCCCAAAACGGTAATTCTCTCTTTGGTACTGTTGCTGCCGGGCATATTTCTCCTCATCGTAAATACCTTTGACCTCCTCAGGGAGCTTATCCGACCATCGGGTAGTATTCAGGAAATCGATATAGCGATCGAGTAAAAAATCGGCCACAATAATGGCAAGAATAACAAAAAACAAGGTTGTGTACATTCAATTCTTATTTTATTCAGCAAAATTAGTATTTGAAACGGATGACCGGACAAAAGGGTTCTACCATCTTTTTGTTTGTTATTTTTAATTCATCATTCGGGGCTCCGAAATCAGAACAGATTGATTTTATTACTTTTGCCATGCAAAATGAGACATACGATTAACTGATGAATGCTTCACCAAAAACAACCGACCCCCAACTGCTCAACCGACTCATTAGCTGGCGTTTATCACATATTTCTGAGCGAAACTTCGTCTATATCCTCAGTCTGGCCATCGGGATACTAAGCGGTTTGGCAGCGTTAATCCTGAAAAACCTGGTCCATTTTGTCGAAGTCAGGCTCACAGGCTGGTTTGAGGCAACAACTTTCAGCTATCTTTATCTGGCTTACCCGATCCTTGGCATTACGCTCACCTGGCTGTTTGTGAAATATGTGGTAAAAGACGATATCGGCCACGGAGTAACAAAGATTCTGTTTTCCATTTCGCGAAAAAGCGGGCGGTTAAAACCACACAACACCTGGAGTTCGATGGTTGCCAGCAGTTTAACCATCGGACTGGGAGGTTCGGTGGGCGCCGAAGCGCCTATTGTCCTCACGGGGGCATCTATCGGATCGAACCTTGCCCGCATATTTAAGCTTAACTACAAATATGTAATCCTGATGATCGGGTGTGGGGCGGCAGGGGCCATTGCCGGCATTTTTAAGGCTCCCATAGCCGGGGTGGTTTTTACACTCGAAGTGCTGATGCTCGATATGACCATGGCATACCTGATACCTTTGCTGATTTCGTCTATTACGGCCGCATCGCTCTCCTATATTTTCATGGGCAGTGCTATGGTCATGAAGTTCGACCTTGTGAATGCATTTTCGGTGAACAACATTGGCTACTACATTATCCTCGGTATTTTTTGCGGATTGGTTTCGCTTTATTTTACCCGCGCCATACTCTGGCAGGAATCGAAATACAAAAAGGTAACAAATCCATTAATACGCCTGGTTACAGGCGGATTGCTGCTAAGCCTTCTGGTTTTTCTGCTCCCTCCCCTCTGGGGCGAAGGCTATACCAGCGTTTCAAAAATTTTCAGCGGACATGGCACCGATATGCTCAATAATTCGATTTTCTTCGGCTGGAAAGAAAACAATTATCTTTTTATTGCATTCCTGGCCATGATACTTTTACTCAAAGTGGTAGCCACTGCTGCCACCACAGGCGGAGGCGGTGTCGGGGGCATATTTGCCCCTACCCTGTTTATGGGAGCGGTTTCGGGGTTGTTAATTGCCCGCACTTTGAACACCTTTTTTCAATTGCAACTGCCCGAAGAAAATTTTGCACTTGCCGGAATGGCAGGATTGATGGCCGGGGTTATGCACGCCCCGCTAACCGGAATATTCCTTACCGCCGAAATAACGGGAGGATATGGATTGTTTATACCGCTCATTATCACTTCAACGGTGGCGTACCTGACCATTATGAGGTTTGAACCACATTCGATCTACACCAAACGGCTGGCGCAGCGCGGCGAGTTGATTACCCACCATAAGGACAAAGCCGTTCTGAAACTGATGCAGACCCGAAACCTGATAGAAACCGATTTTGAAATTCTTTCGCCCGATGCTACCCTGCGCGACCTGACCGACGCAATATCCCGTTCGCACCGGAACCTTTTCCCGGTTGTTGACCGGGATGGAATGCTAAAAGG
>CAZMDP010000114.1:0-6502 GCA_964565015.1 uncultured Prolixibacteraceae bacterium
GTCTCCACCAAATACCCAGATTGATTTCTTGATCAGATATTGTTTCAATCCAAGAATGTCTTTGGCGTAATCGCCGGTTTTTCCTTCAAGGGCTTTCAATACCAATTCGGTAGCTTCTTCCGAAGCTTTGGCATTGTTTTTACCTGCCAGCCATGCCGCAAAGGCTTCTTTTTCCTGATCCGAAATACCATTTTTCATGGCATTTTCCATGATCATCGCAATCCTGTCGCGCTGAGCCTGAACCCCTTCGGCCATACCAAAACCATATTCTGCATTGTCTTCGAACAATGAGTTTGCCCATGCCGGACCACGGCCCGAATCACTGTTTTTACGGTATGGAGTAGCCGGTGCCGAGCCTCCGTAAATTGACGAACAACCGGTCGCATTGGCAACCATCATACGCTCGCCAAACAACTGAGTCACCAATTTTACATGGGGTGTTTCACCACAACCTGCACATGCTCCCGAGAATTCGAACAAAGGTTGTGCAAACTGTGAATTTTTCACATTCTGCATTTTATCGGGCAGGTTTTCTTTGGTTTTCACCTTCTTCACCATGTAATCCCAACGCTCAATTTCATCGCGCTGTGTATCGAGCGGAACCATTTCGAGCGATTTAACTTTCGACGGACAAACATCGGCACAGTTTCCACAACCGGTGCAATCGAGAACACTTACCTGTATGCGGAACTGCAGTCCCGGGAATGTTTTCGAAGGAGTTGCTTCGCGAAGCTCGGTGCCAGCAGGTGCATTTTCGGCTTCTTCTTTCGATAAAAGGAAAGGACGAATGGCAGCATGCGGACAAACATACGAACACTGGTTACACTGGATGCAGTTATCGGGGATCCAGGTAGGTACGTTAACTGCTATACCGCGTTTTTCGTATTCGGAGGTACCCGCTTCGAAAGTTCCGTCTTCGTAACCCACAAACATCGATACCGGGAGGGTGTCACCTTTCTGGGCATTGATAACGTCAACAAACTTGGAAATATATTTCGGGCGAAGGCTTTCATCAACTTCCGATTCAACTACTTTAATATTTTTCCATTCCGAAGGAACTTCAACCTTTATTACATTTTCACCACCTGCGTCGATAGCCGCAAAGTTCATATTCACAACCTGCTCGCCCTTCATTCCGTAGGTTTTTACCACAGCTTTTTTCATTTCTTTTACAGCCAGTTCATAAGGAATTACTCCCGTTATTTTGAAGAAAGCTGCCTGCATGATGGTGTTGGTACGGTTGCCAAGGCCAAGTTCTTCACCTAATTGAGTACCGTTGATGATGTAGAAATTTATTTCGTTCTCGGCAAGGTACTTTTTCATATGGTCGGGAAGGCGTTTTTTTGTTTCTTCCACATCCCATATTGAATTAAGCAGGAACGATCCACACTTTTTTAAGCCTTTCAACACATCATAAAGGTTGATATAGGCAGGAACATGGCAAGCTACAAAGTCGGGAGTGGTTACCAGATAGGTCGAACGAATCGGCTGATCGCCGAAGCGCAGGTGCGAACAGGTAAAACCGCCCGATTTTTTTGAGTCATACTGGAAATAACCCTGGCAATATTTATCGGTTTCTTCACCAATAATCTTAATAGAGTTTTTATTTGCGCCAACGGTACCGTCAGATCCAAGTCCATAAAATTTTGCCTGATAAGTGCCTTTTGGCGTGATATCGATCTCTTCTTTTAAAGGCAGCGATTTGAAAGTAACATCATCAACAATACCAATGGTAAAGCCTGTTTTAGGCTCCTTCATTTCAAGGTTTTCATAAACGGCAAGTATCTGCGACGGGGTAACGTCTTTCGATCCTAAACCATAACGGCCACCAACAATTATAGGAGCATTTTCCTTACCATAGAATATCGATTTAATATCGAGCAATAAAGGTTCTCCTTCTGAACCGGGTTCTTTGGCACGGTCGAGAACGGCAATACGTTTTACCGACTTTGGGAAAACCCTGAAGAAATAATCGCTGGAGAAAGGCCTGAAGAGGTGTACTGCTATTAAACCCACCTTTTTGCCTTGCGATGCCAGATAATCGATGGTTTCGCGGATGGTTTCGGTTACCGAACCCATGGCAACGATAATATTTTCGGCATCGGGAGCTCCATAATAGGTGAAAGGATGATAGTTACGTCCGGTTACCTTACCAAGCTCCTGCATATAGTACTCAACAATATCGGGAACAGCTTCGTAGTATTTATTGCAGGCCTCTTTTGCCTGGAAGAAAATATCAGGGTTCTGAGCTGTACCACGAGTCACAGGATGTTCGGGATTTAAAGCCCTGTTGCGGAACTCCTGAATGGCATTCATATCAACCAAAGGTTTAACCTGATCAACGGTTAATTCTTCAACTTTTTGTACCTCGTGCGAAGTACGGAACCCGTCAAAGAAAGCAAGGAACGGAACACGTGCCTTCAGAGTTGACAGATGTGCAACAGCGGCAATATCCATCTCTTCCTGAACCGAACCAGCCGCGATAAGGGCAAACCCTGTCTGGCGGGCTGCGTACACGTCGCTATGATCGCCAAAAATCGACAATGCATGACCTGCAACTGCCCTGGCGCTCACATGAAAAACAGTAGGAAGAAGTTCACCAGCTATTTTATACATATTCGGGATCATAAGCAATAATCCCTGCGATGCTGTATATGTGGTGGTTAATGCACCCGACTGCAACGCACCGTGAACCGCACCTGCAGCACCGCCTTCGCTTTGCATCTCAGCCAGACGGATTGGCCTGCCAAACATATTGGTCTTACCGTGAGCGGCCCAGTCATCCACATTCTCCGCCATATTCGACGAAGGTGTAATCGGATAAATACAGGCCACTTCACTAAACATGTAACTGATGTGCGACGCAGCATAGTTACCATCACATGTAATGAATCTTTTTTCTTTTGACATGACTTGAAATTGATTTGTTATTCTTACTCTTTACTATTTTTTTGTTTATATGAAATTTATTCTTTCTCAGATACCTACTAAACTTTTATTTTCTTTTTCCGGTTAATAAACCAATTTTCAGGCCGGCTTTAACTGCAACAGGTGCTTCTTTTTCTCCGCCCGAAAAAGCAAAATGATTCTGAAATTCATCACGGTTAGAAAATCCATAACCAAGTCCCCAATAAACGTCAACTAAAAACGAATCATCAAAGACCCACTGCTTGCCAATATTGACCATCAAGCCAAGCAGAATGGTATTCTTTTCGGTTTTAATTGGGTAACCTGTAATTTCATGAATGCTATTTTGCTCTTCCGATTTGTAATAACCAACATTTATTTCGGGTTTTATATAGCCACCTTTTAAAAGGTGTGCGTAACGCATCCGGGGGATATAATAGTCAGGGGTCCTGGTAAACTTGAAACCTCCCGTTAAATAAACTCCTGATGCATTCCTGTCATCTGTATCGTAACCTAACCCTATGATTCCAACTCCCAATTCGTAGGTCCTGCCTGGTTTTATAAGATGCTCATAATACAAGCTGGTTGAACCGGAAAAAGGTTCCATAAAACTGATTTTTATAGCTGTGCGACGATTATGCTCATAAAATGAAGCATCGGCCATAGGGTTTTCAATTCTGAATATATTTCCGTTTTCAAATTCAATATAATCAACATCCACTTTTTCAATACTGAAAATCACATCGGCGCTGATTGACGGACGGCGATACTTTACTTCATCGGCCGATATTTCGATCACTTTACATTCAATAACCGATTTATTCTTTTTTACAATACGGTCCTGGCCGATGGCCGCCATCGGAATCAGTAAAAATATTATAAACCAGTATTTTAACATTACATTTAAAGAATTAATATAAAAAACCAAACAACCACAATGGTATTTTCATTCCATCACCTGTTTCGATCATATCGGCTGCTGCAAAATATTTTTCGGTTGGCTCGGTTTTACGGCCTCCTACTTTGAAATGCCAGTTATGGTCAATCAGAAAATCGGCAATTTTCGAACTATTTACTTCGTGCCTGCCGGCAAGTTGATTGAAAAAAAACGTATGCCTCAAATGTTCCGAATTCACATTATCGGGCATAATGGCATAAATAAGGTTGGTATTGTGTAAAAATACTTTATCTGGCTTTTTGGCTTCATCGTCGCCACCATTCTCATATAAAAGCTGAATTAACCTGGCATTTCTCAGGTATTTCAGATAGTTCATCACAGTTGCCCTCGATGTTTGTATTGAAGCTGCAAGCTTACTGACGTTCGGCGAGAACGGTGTTTCTGATGAAATCAGATATAATAGCTTACGAAGCTTTGATAGATATTTAAGATCAACCTGATTAATATAAGGTATATCTATTTCAAGGGCAAGATTTATATTTTTAAGTAAAGTATTTTCATAAAAACCTTGATTATCAATAAAGTATGGATAATAACCATTCTTCAGATAATCACTGAAATAGGCAAGTGGTTTTATTTCGGCCGTTATAGTTTGAGCAAGTTCAATATGGTTTTCAATGATCTGGATTAGTGAAAATACAGGAAAACTTAATCCGGTTTTATACTGAAGATACTCTCTGAACGACAGCCCGTCAAGGTAATAAATTTTTACTTTACCATGCAAATCGGGGTTCTCGTCGGAAACCCTAAGTACGGGCGAGGCGGTAAATACAATCTTTAAGCCGGGAATCTCATCATAACACTTGCGCAGATCGGCCGACCAGTCGGGGTATTTATTTATCTGGTCGAGAAACAGTACCTGTCCTCCCCTTTTCGAAAACTCATCAGCAAATGAAAAAAGTTTTCGTTTGGTAAAATAGAAATTGTTCAGATTCAGATACAATACCGATCTATCGTTTCCATATTCAGTTCTGATATAATCGAGCAAGAAAGAAGTTTTTCCAATGCCCCTGAATCCTTTAATGCAAATGAGCCGATGGTTCCAATCGATCAGTTCACGAAGTTGCCTCCCGATAAATTTAACCGGACTTTCGAGCAACGACGCATGTATATTGTAAAGAAATTCCAATTATCTGCAATTAAAGTGGAAGCAAAAATAATCACAATTCTATAATTATTGCCATGTATAGATTGCAAAATATCTTTTTTGATGCTATTTATAATTAGTAAAAATAAGAAGTGGGATTCAGCATAATAAAGGATTTTCAGATACTTAACATGATTACTAAAAAAACAAAGGCCACCTTTATCATAGATGGCCTTTTGTATATGATGAGATATTTCAATCAGGAATCGGCGTTCATCGAAATCAGGAACTCTTCGATTGATCGTGTCTTCATAAGCCTGTCTTTCATAAACTCCATTGCTTCGAGCGAAGTCATTGAACCAAGGAAGTTACGGAGTATCCACATCTTTTCAAGGATATATTTCGGTAGTAATAAATCTTCGCGGCGTGTACTCGATGCAGGAATATCTACTGAAGGATATATCCTTTTGTTCGATAATTTACGATCGAGCTGCAACTCCATGTTTCCTGTTCCTTTGAATTCTTCAAAGATAACTTCGTCCATCTTCGATCCGGTTTCGGTCAAGGCAGTGGCCAGAATAGTCAATGACCCGCCCTCTTCAATATTACGTGCTGCCCCAAAGAACCGTTTAGGTTTTTGCAGGGCGTTGGCATCGACACCACCCGATAAAACTTTTCCGGATGCAGGTTGAACAGTATTGTAAGCGCGTGCCAGTCGGGTAATCGAATCGAGCAGAATAACAACATCGTGCCCGCATTCTACCAGTCGTTTTGCCTTCTCAAGTACCATTCCGGCAACCTTAACATGCCTTTCGGCGGGTTCGTCAAAGGTTGAAGATACAACCTCTGCATTCACGCTCCGTGCCATATCGGTGACTTCTTCAGGCCGCTCATCTATCAGCAGTACTATCATGTACACTTCGGGATGGTTGGCGGCAATAGCATTGGCAATTTCTTTAAGCAAAACTGTTTTACCGGTTTTAGGCTGTGCAACAATCAGACCACGTTGTCCTTTGCCGATCGGGGCAAACATATCAACAATCCGGGTCGAAAGATTGTCGTGACCTTTACTTACCAATTCAAATTTTTCGTTCGGGAAAAGCGGGGTCAAATGGTCGAAAGGAACCCTATCGCGAATATATTCGGGTGTACGTCCATTTATTTCGAGTACTTTAATCAGAGGAAAATATTTCTCGCCTTCTTTGGGCGGACGAATGGTTCCTGTAATGGTATCCCCGGTTTTCAATCCAAACAGCTTTATCTGCGATTGCGATACATAAATATCGTCGGGTGAATTTAAATAATTGAAATCGGCCGACCGGAGAAATCCATATCCTTCCGGCATTATTTCAAGTACCCCTGCATTGGTTACAATACCATCAAATTCGTAATTTTTATCAAAAACCGGTTTTTCGGGTTGCTTGTCAACTGGTTTATCAGGCTGTTTGAACTGTTGCTTTTGCTGTTGTTGCTGATTGTCCCTTTTAACCTGCCACTCGGGTTGACGCAGTTTACGCTGAAACCCCCCTGACTGAGGTTGCTGCGCCTGG
>CAZMDP010000115.1:0-6437 GCA_964565015.1 uncultured Prolixibacteraceae bacterium
TGGCGGGCATGGCCGACAGGGCGGAGGCGTTTCGGGTGTCGAAATGGCCCTGTGGGACCTGGCAGGAAAAGCTTATGGAGTTCCCGTATATCAGTTATTGGGCGGAAAATACCGCGACAAAATCAGGTTGTATGCCGATACTCCGGCATCGACCGACCCTGCAGTATATGCCAACCGGATGAAGCACCGCATGGAACTTGGGTTCACATTCCTTAAAATGGATTTTGGTATCCAAATGATTGCAAAAATACCAAATGCGCTGGTCGGTGCCGATTTCTGGGACATGAGCAAAGCCTGGAACGATCGCGATTGGGAAAATTATGGCATGACAAAACATCCGTTTACAAGTATTCAGATAACCGATCTCGGATTGCAGAAAATGGCCGAATATGTTGAAATCGTGCGGAACATAGTTGGATATGAAATACCTCTTTCGGCCGATCACTTTGGCCATTTCGACACCAATACAGCTATAAGACTGGGTAATGCCCTCGAAAAATATCAGCTTGCCTGGCTCGAAGATATGGTTCCGTGGTTTTACACCGATAAATGGAAAGAAATTACACATGCCATTAATACCCCTACCCTTACCGGAGAAGATATTTACCTGAAAGAAGAATTTATAAAACTTTGCGATGCGCGGGCAGTTGATATGGTACATCCCGATCTGGCTTCGGCGGGCGGAATTCTTGAAACCAAAAAAATTGGCGATTATGCCGAAGAAAAAGGGATTGCTATGGCGCTTCATTTTGCAGGAACACCGGTTTCGTTTATGGCCAATGTGCATTGTGCTGCAGCTACCCAGAATTTTGTTGCACTCGAACACCACGATGTGGATACGCCCTATTGGGAAGACTATGTAACAGGCATCGATAAACCATTGGTAACAAGGGGATTTGCTGCCGTACCCGAAAAACCTGGATTAGGTATCGAACTCAACGAAGACGTTGTAAAAGAGCACCTCAAAGAAGGTGAAAAGCTTTTTGCACCTACAGATGAATGGAACAACCGGAATTCGTGGGACAGAACCTGGAGTTAATTTTACTTGTTCCGACAATAAGAATTTTAATGAGACTTACCTCAGAATAAATCATCCATTATGAGTCGAAAAATCAATATCTGGAGGTTAATGTCAGGTTTTTCAGCCTTTCTATTTTTACTGGCAATAGTTTTCTGGCAAGCAGGCAAATCAAATCTTTCGGGCTTTTTTCTGATTCCTGCATTTATGACGCTTGCTATTGGGGTACGAGGATTTCAGTCTTTAAAGGGCTTTTCATATTCGTTGTGGATTTTCACCGCTGTATCGGTTTCAATGTATTATCCTCAGTTTTTTTTATCTGCAGGTGGTTTCGAATTTAAAAGGCTGATTGTTCCATTACTTCAGATCATCATGTTTGGTATGGGTTCGCAGATGGCTCTGAGCGACCTTGCCGGGGTGATCAGAATGCCCAAAGGGGTGCTGGTTGGCATAATTTGTCAATATACCATTATGCCTGTTGTTGGTGTAACCATTGCCGTTACGTTCAATTTTCCACCCGAAATTGCCGCCGGAATTGTATTGGTTGGGACTTCTCCATCGGGACTTGCTTCCAACGTAATGTCGTTTCTCGCAAGGGCCAATCTTGCCCTTTCGGTTACACTTACGGCCATTGCCACTCTTTTATCGCCATTACTGACACCTTTATTGATGAAAACCCTTGCAGGCCAGATGGTCGAAGTTAATTTCTGGAAAATGATGGTCGATATAATTAATATGGTCATTCTTCCGATTGCTGCCGGACTTACTTTCAACCTTTTTTCGATGGGAAGAAAGCCGATTAGGTCGATTTTTTCCCAGTTACTTTCGTATGGTGCTGTTATTATCCTGAAAAACATCATATTATGGCTTTCAGCCGGAGCTGATGGCAAGTTTAATTTTACCGGATTAACATCTGACTTGTTTTGGTTCATCCTGTTACCTATAGCAGGGGCATTTCTATTTAAATTTTTTGCAAATGGCAATCAGGAATGGTTAAATAAATCGCTAGCATTTATTTCGATGTTAGGTATAGGGGTAATTATCACCATTATTACAGCCGCCGGGCGCGATAGTTTGCTCGATGTAGGGTTTCTTCTGATTATAGCCTGTCTGCTTCATAACCTTACCGGATATGGATTAGGTTATACAATTACCAGGTACATACTAAAAATGCCCGAAGCCGATTGCCGGACCATTGCCCTTGAGGTGGGCATGCAAAACGGGGGGCTTGCATCGGGTCTGGCTATGCAAATGGGGAAAATAGCCACTGTTGGACTGGCTCCTGCCGTGTTTGGCCCTATGATGAACATTACCGGCTCGTCGCTGGCCACATGGTGGAGAAGCCGGTTACCAAAAAATTAATTCAATGAACAACATTATTACCAAAATTGTAAACCACATGAAAAAGAGAATCTTAATCATTGCTTCGGTCATAGCACTGACACTTACAGCCAATGCACAGCTTACCCTTCCAAAAGAGTGGATGCTGTTTTATACGCCTGAATGGACAGGAGAACGATTCGAAGATGGCCGCCCCAAGGCCCCGGTCGAATATATGGAGAGACTGAAAAACCTTTCGATTGAAGAGGTATGGGGATTCCTCAGAAACAAAGGTTATCTGAACCAGTACGAAGGAAACTGGCAAATCCTTTTTCCCGACGAACCATTTGTAGGACGGGTACTCACCGCCCAATATATGCCAAACAGACCCGAAGTAAACAAAGCAATTCTGGCAAAAGGCCATAACGAAGGCCGGATCGGACCATCCAACTCATGGCCGATCGATGCGCTTCAGGAGGGCGATGTGTATGTTGCCGATGGTTATGGTAAAATAATTGATGGCACCCTGATTGGAGACAACCTTGGCAATGCCATTTTCAGCAAATCGAAGAGGGGTGTCGTTTTCGATGCAGGTGTGCGCGACATGGAAGGACTTGAAGAGATTGAAGGGTTTAACGCTTTTGTGCGCGGGTTCGATCCCTCGTTTTTACGCGAATCGATGCTGACCGGACTCAACGTACCCATCAGAATTGGCCGTGCAACCGTAATCCCCGGCGATGTGGTACTGGCCAAAAAGAGCGGGGTTATATTTGTTCCGCCGCATTTATTGAGAGAAACTGTACTCAACGGCGAATTTGTTGCTTTGCGTGATAAATTCGGGCATCAGATGCTAAAAGAAGGGGTATATACTCCCGGACAGATTGATAGTCAATGGACAGACGAAATCAAGAATGCATTTCTGAAATGGCTCGACCAGCATCCCGATTACCTTCCGATGAGCCGAAAAGAGCTCGATGAATATATGAAAGAGCGCACCTGGTAGAATCATGACCATGCCGTTAACTTAAACATCGGGAATTTTAAAATACCAACAACATAAAATGATTTTCCTTACTTTTGCCCATTCAATTTTAAGAGGAAAATCAAGGCATTATGAAGGTATCATACAATTGGCTTAAAACTTACATCCAAATCGATCTTGCACCCGCCCAGCTTGCAGAATTGCTCACCAGCATTGGTCTCGAGGTTGGAGGAGTTGAACAGGTTGAAAGTATAAAAGGCGGACTAAAAGGTTTGGTAACCGGCGAAGTTTTAACCTGTGTGCCCCACCCAAATAGTGACCATTTAAGCCTCACCACCGTAAACGTTGGCGAGGGCGTTATCTTGCCGGTGGTTTGTGGCGCTCCAAATGTTGCAGCCGGGCAAAAAGTGGTTGTTGCCACAGTTGGGTCTGTTTTGTACGATAACGGTCAGGAGTACGTCATTAAGAAAGCAAAAATCAGGGGAGAGGTTTCTGAGGGCATGATTTGTTCGGAGGTTGAAATTGGTACTGGTTCAGATGGTTCAGGGATCATGGTACTGCCACCCGAAACACCTGTCGGGATTCCTGCCTCCGATTATTTCAACGTAGAAACCGATTGGGTTATTGAAGTGGACATTACCCCAAACCGAATTGACGGCGCCTCGCATATAGGTATTGCACGCGATGTGGCTGCCGCCCTGAAGTTAAAGGGTGAAAATGGATATAAAAGGCCATCGGTTGAGCATTTCGTTGTTGAAAACCATGATTTAGATATCCAGGTTGAGGTATTAAATCCCGAAGCATGTCCGCGTTATTCAGGCCTGACCATATCGGGAGTCGAAGTCAAAGAATCGCCTGCTTGGCTGAAGAACCGTCTAAAAGCAATCGGCCTCACCCCTATCAACAATGTAGTAGATGTTACCAACTTTGTCCTGTTTGAAACAGGTCAACCTTTGCATGCTTTCGATGCCCGTGAAATTACTGGAGGGAAGGTGGTGGTGAGAACCCTGCCACAAGGCACAAAATTCACCACACTCGATGGAACGGAACGAAAACTGGATGAGAACGACCTGATGATCTGCAACAAAGAAGAAGGTATGTGTATTGCCGGGGTTTTTGGTGGACTAAAATCGGGGGTAAAGCATACTACCACAGACATATTCCTTGAAAGTGCCTGTTTCGATCCGGTATTTATCCGCAAAACCTCCCGAAAACACGGATTATTTACCGATGCATCGTTCAGGTTCGAACGGGGTTCCGATATTAATGCAACCATTTATGCACTTAAACGGGCCGCTTTGCTAATCCAGGAGGTTGCAGGGGGTGTAATTTCTTCCGAAATTAAGGATTTTTATCCCAATCCGGTAAATGGTTTTAGGGTTGATGTAAGTTTTCATAATATAAACCGGCTCATCGGAAAAGAAATTTCCAGAGAGGAATTAAAAAACATTTTATCATCGCTCGAAATTTTGATCGAAAAAGAAACCGACCGAGGCATGTCGTTACTGGTTCCCACTTACCGGGTAGATGTTCACCGCGAAGCCGATGTAATTGAAGAAATTCTCCGGATATACGGTTACAACAATGTTGAAATCCCTACCCATGTAAACGCCTCGCTCAGTTATTCTGAAAAACCCGATCCGAACCAGGTAAAAAATGTGGTTTCCGATTTGCTTGTGGCACACGGATTTTACGAAATGTGGTCAAACTCGCTTACCAAAGCCTCATATTACGACGATATGAAAATATATAACCCGTCAAAACTGGTTAAAATTTTCAATCCATTGAGCAGCGACCTGAACGGAATGCGCCAGACTTTACTATATGGGGGCCTTGAGTGTATTCAATTGAATACCAACCGACGGAACAGCGACTTGAAACTTTTCGAATTCGGGAACTGTTACTTTGCGAAAGGAACCCATTATCACGACGATCCCGCCTCCAACTATTTTGAAGAAGAACATCTTGCGGTTTTTATAACCGGGCGGCGCGAAATACCAAATTGGACCACTGCAGAAAGCTTTTCATCATTTTTTCTTTTGAAAGGTTATGTTGAAAACATCCTGATCCGATTAGGGTTTCAGCCTGGCGAGTTGAAAACAGGTGAAACCGAAAATGAAATTTTCAGCGAAGGATTAGTTTACGAGACCACCGAACGGAAGAAACTTGTTGAATTTGGTATTGTAAAACCAAAATGGACAAAAAAATTCGATATTGAAAACCCGGTTTACTATGCTGATTTTGATTGGGGACAATTATTATGGGAGCATAAAAAGAACCGTGTAAAATTCAGCGAATTGCCAAAATATCCCGAAGTGCGTCGCGACCTTGCATTGGTGTTGGATAAGGAAGTTAAATTCGGTGCCCTTAAAAACATTGCCTTTTCGGCCGAACGTCAGTTGCTTCAATCGGTCAACCTGTTCGACGTTTATGAAGGTAAAGGAGTCCCCGATGGCAAAAAATCGTATGCCATAAGTTTTATTTTACGCGACGACACCAAAACCCTCACCGATAAACAAATTGATAAGGCAATGGAGCGTATTTTAATTGCTTACGAAAAACAGGTTAATGCAAAATTGCGGTAATTTCTGTTTGAAAATACTTTTCTGATAGCAAGGGCTTTTATTGAACTATGCCCACAAAAAGTATATGCAAAATCAGACCAAAGGGATAATTTATGCGTCAATAACCGCCCTAATGTGGGGCATTCTGGCTATCGCACTTAAGGTTGCTGTTAATTATATCGATGCTGCCACTATAGTTTGGCTGAGGTTTAGCCTTGCTTTTGTTCCGTTGTTTGTGTGGCATGCCATTAAAAATCCACGTGAATTAAGAATTTTATACCGGCCCCCTTTACTTCTTGTGTTGGCCGCCTTTGCGCTTGCCTTAAATTATATCGGATTTATGTGGGGTGTTCAATATACCACTCCATCAAATGCACAGTTGTTTATACAAAGCGGCCCCATACTGCTTACCCTTGCCGGTATCATCTTTTTCAAAGAATCAATTACCCGCAAGCAAATAGTTGGTTTTATTCTTGCCATTGCTGGCTTGTTGGTTTTTTATAATCAGCAATTGGGCGCCATTACAAGTGGCGAAAATGTGTACATCAAAGGG
>CAZMDP010000116.1:0-6420 GCA_964565015.1 uncultured Prolixibacteraceae bacterium
ATTCTTCCATAGATATTGTTTTTTTATGATTTATAAAACTGGTTCCCATCCGGGCTCATATTCGCGGCCCCAAAGTTTCATTGCCTCGCGGTCGAAAATCTTTCCGGTTTCGGTACATACTTCAATCGACTTATTAACCCTGTATGCCACATTCTGATAATGGATCAGGTGATTGCTGATGGCGGCATCACTTATCGGGGCCCTAAGTTCGGCTTTCCCCCTGATCGCATCAAAGAAATTGATAACGTGTTGTGTTGAAGTATCGCCACCTCCTCCAAGAGCAGTTCCAGCTTCCTGTCCGCCACTTTTTCTTTCACGGATCAATCTGCCGGAGCGGTCATACAGGCGATATCCTCCCCTATCGACATATACGGTTCCCTGTGTTCCATAAATAATGGTTCCCCTGTCGGAACTGTAAGTTTTATGTCCGTTGCGCGATTTGCCATCCCACTTGATTATTTTATTACCCGGAAAATAGAAGGTTGAATCCATAGTATCGTACATGGTCCATCCATCGTTGATGAAATGGCGTTTTGCAGCTTCGGTTTCCACCCTACTCGGATAATTTACCTGAAGTGCCCAACGGGCGATATCGAGTTCGTGGGTTGCATTGTTGCCCGATTCGGCAGTTCCAAAATCCCAGCCATACCAGTGCCAGTTGTAGTCCCAGGTGTCGTGCATATATGGTCGGCGTGGCACCGGCCCCTGAAAAAGGTCCCAATCGAGGCCCTCGGGAACCGGAGCAAGCGTTGCAACAGGCACTTCGCCACGGGTATTGGCATAAAATGCCACAGCCTTGTACACATCGCCTATAACCCCTTTGTGAATTTCGCCGATAATTTCGATGGATTCGGGAGCCGACCGCTGCTGGTTACCCATTTGAACCACTTTATTATATTTTTTCTGAAATTCGATTAATAGCTGGTCTTCGCGTAGATTATGCCCGCAGGGCTTCTCCACATAAACATGTTTGCCTGCTTTGATGGCCATCCAGGTTCCCGGAGCGTGCCAATGATCGGGGGTGGCGTTAAAGAGAGCGTCCACTTTCGGGTCTTCAATCACTTTACGGATATCGTTTTCGAGTACCGGTTTGTTATCGATCAGTTTCGAAAACCTTGTAGCGGCCTTTTCACGCTGGCTTTTCATCACATCGCACAAATAAACCAGTTCTACGTTGTTCTGCTTCATAGCGATGGGTTCGGTAAAAGCTCCCAAACGTCGCCCGAGTCCTGCAATAGCTACAAAAATCCGGTCGTTTGCCCCAATAATCCTTGAATAGCTGCGGGCCGACATTCCTGTAGTAACACCAGCCAACGAAACGGCAGCAGCACCTGCCGAAACTTTCTTTAAAAATTCTCTTCTGTTGGTCATGAGTATGATAATTATTTCAATTCGCGAATTTTTATATTACGGAAATGCACCAGGTCGTCGTGTTCCTGCAGCAATATGGGCGATTCTTCGGCCATTCCAAATCCCTCGAAACCGGCAAATTTGCTTCGCGCCACCAGTGCACGGTAAATGTTGTTTCCCCTCACATATTCAAGGACCTTCCGGCCATTCAACCAATGTTCAATCCGGTTATCGGGATAGGCCACAATTGCGCCCCTGTTCCATTCTCCGGGTTTGTTTACAAAGCGGGCTTCCTTCTCGGCCGGGATGAGGTCGTAAAGCGAAGCAAGGGTGCGGTTTCCGGCCGCTCCCTGCGATGCATCGGGATGTTTGGCGTCGTCGAGTATCTGGTATTCGAGCCCTATGGAGGGACCATTGTTTCCGGTGTAATACTTCACACCACTGTTGGCACCCTCACTCATATTGAAATCGAACCGAAGCTCAAAAGCTTTAAATTTTTCGATGGTAACAATATCTCCCCCTTTTTTCGAACGGTCGCCTCCTGACGCCAGCACAATCAGGTCACCATCTTTTACTTCCCATCCCTGTGCCGGGAAACCATCCCTATTGGCACTTTTCCAACCGTTTGTGGTCTTCCCGTCGAAAAGCAGCTTAAATCCTTGTTTTTTTTCTGCATCGCTCAGGTTATTGGGGAGAAGGTTTACCACATAAATATCATCAAAAGGTGCAGGTTTTAGGTTGGTTGTTTTTATCCTGATGTTCCTCCACCTGATTTTTCCCCCTTCGAGTTCTTTCCGGTTGATGGAATGAACCTGCAAAGCAATAAAACCGGCAGGGGTCATATCATCGTATAACCAGGCCGTGGGAATTCCATTGAGCCATGTACGGATAGAAGGGCCAATACATTCAATGCGGTAATGGTTCCACTCACCGGCTTTAAATGCCGTTTTTGCAGCCGGGTTAATATCGAGCGGATATAGCCAGCCACGGCGCGTCTCATCGTAAATACCACCCGACCAGCCGCGTGGCGAGGGATCGACTTCGCACTGATAGCCATGAACACGGCCATTGTTATATTCGGGTAAACTCAAACTCCTGAACTGAATGCCCGAATTCACATCATTTTCGAGGAACATTTCCAATTCAAGGATAAAGTCTCCGTAATCTCTCTCAGTTGCCAGAAACGAATTTGGGGTATTTAACACCGATGTTCCGACAATTTCGCCGTTAACAGCTTCAAATTTTGCATTTCCGTTGAGTTGTTTCCAACCTTTCAGGTCTTTTCCGTTAAATAGGTTTACCCAATCGCCTGAAGTTTGTGCAGATAGATTTAATGAAAGTAGAACTGCTGAAAAAAATAAAACTAACCTCCCCATAAAACATTTTTTTTGTTCGAATTTCCGATCTGATTTCCGTGTACGATAACGAAACATACAAAAATAGTAAATTTTGATTGCAGGAAAGATGTTTTACAACACAAATATTTCATCAGAAGATGCTCCCTATGATACAAAGAAAGAAATACTTTTTCCGGTATATCATCAGAATTGATTAAGTTTGTCAGAATTAAACCTGTTTGGTACGTTAAAAGTCTCATAAAAAAAAATTTCGATATGAATTTCAGGAAATTATTAGTTGTACTGTTGCTCCCGATTTTAATTCCGGTAACTCTATTGTCACAGGAATACACGCAAAAAAAAGAGTTTGTACCATACGAAGGCCAGGCGGGAAAGGATGTGATATGGGTACCCACACCCCTCTCGCTGGTTCATGCCATGCTTGATAAGGCGAAAGTAGGCCCGGGCGATTTTCTGGTTGACCTGGGATCGGGCGACGGTCGTATAGTAATAGAAGCTGCAAAGAGAGGCGCAAAAGCCGTTGGTATTGAATACAATCCTGAAATGGTTAAGCTTTCGGAACAGCAGGCAAAAAAGGAAGGTGTAGCCGATAAAGCAAAATTCCTGAACATGGACCTTTTCGAATACGATTTTTCGGAAGCTACGGTGGTATCGATGTACTTGCTTTCGGAACTTAACCTTCGGTTGCGGCCAAAACTTCTCGAAATGAAACCCGGTACCCGGATAGTATCCAACACCTTCAATCTTGGAGCCTGGCAGGCCGATGAAGAAATCTATATCGGTGCGTCGAACAATATGGAACCCGACGACGATACCCATTCGTCGTACAATTGGGATTGGATGGGGTATTACTGGGTAGTACCTGCCAAAATTGAAGGCACCTGGAAAATGGGCAACGGAACCCTGAACATTGAGCAAAAGTTCCAGATGTTTCACGGAACCTATCAATCGGGTGGAAAATCATACAGAATTGAAGATGGAAAGCTAACCGGCGATGAACTCTCGTTTACGGTTAACGGAGTAACCTATACCGGAAAAGCAAACAAAAATTCGATGAAAGGCAGTTACATAGATGGCCTGAAAAATGGCAACTGGGAAGCAAACAGAACAGCTAATTAGTTTTTATTGATGAAGTATTTCAAAAAGATTTCCCTGAAAGTTGGGTAATAAAAATAAAGTCGGTTACTAATTTGAATATTTATTTCCCGATTATTTACCTCCCGAAAAAATGTTTGTTGGCAAACCGGATGTATTGTTGCCAATCGTAATCTGTAACATCATGTTTGCCAGCTCTGATGTGGTAACCAACGTGGTTCATGATTGGTTGGTGGATACCTGGCATTTCATCCGATTCGATCCCTTTTAACCCGTACAGTTTGTAAACCGGAGTGGCCTGGAAACCTGCCAGGAACTCTCCGCGCGGATCGGCCCAAAGGTCTTCTTCGGCACTGGCAATATATACTGGCCGGGGAGCAATTAAAGCAATTAACTGGTGCTGATCGATGGGCAGATTATCCTCAATGTCGTTATATGCCTTAAAATTTTCGCAGAACCAATGCGGAAAATTGGTGTTTATGCGTTTTACTGTTTCTCCAAATCGGCGCCTTGATAATGCCGCCCCCCCGCAACCGGAATTGTTTGAAATAACAATGGCAAATCGCTGATCGACTGCGCCAGCCCAAAGAGCAGCCTTGCCAAGTCGGGAATGGCCCATTACCGCAATTTTAGAAGCATCAATCTGAGGGTCGGTTTCGAAATAGTCCATTGCTCGTGATAATCCCCATGCCCATGCAGAAATAGCGCCCCACTCGTTGGGTTGCGGGCGCGTTTGCCTGTTTTTGTAGGCAAAAGGATGTACCCCATCTGAAAAATCGTCCCGGTCGGGATCCACATCGCCATAATATATGGTGGCCAGTCCGTATCCATTTTTCAGGATTTCTTCGATGGCCCACCGGTTGGTACGAACTCCCCTGCTTTGTTCGGTGAGTTGATTGTTTATGATGCCAAACGAGGGGTTGTTGCTTACCCATGACGGGCTGATCCTTACTTCAACATCATCTGTAATGGTATGGTTTCCATAAAAGTTATACCCTACAAAAAGGGGAACTTTCCCTTCTGCTTTGGGTAAATAAATCAGCATTTCCACATGCAGTGCGCGACCATCTTTTTCGAGCACCATTTCCACCTGGCGGCGAATGACATTTTCATACGGAGTCTGGTCACTTTCTTCCAGTATTCTGAATGAGGTCATTTTCAGTCCGGCAGGAATTTTCCCATACATCTGTTCTTCAAAAATCCTGAGCGTTTCAGGACGTTTTTTCCGTTCCCATGTCCTGACCGATTTAACCTTTCTTCCACCTGCAAGGCCCAAAACATCGGGCAATTTGTATTGCGGGACTTTGCTTTCGTCGTAATTAAACCCTTCGGGCTGGGCTGTAACATTAATCGAAAGATGAATTGCAAGAAATATACCTATGATACATTTCATAAATATTATGATTAAATTTTGTCTAATCAATTCATTATTTTCAATGAATTAATAATCTTAATAAATTGAGCCTAAAGATAACAATTCAAAAAAATCAAATCAATAATGAAATGAGAATGTTAGCTGTTGCAAGGCAAAAATTCCAGATTTATGGTTATTCACACTTGCGGATACGAAACAAAATATTTAATCACAAACATTCTATTATAAATATAGTAAGCGCTTATCAAATAATTACTTACGATTGTTGCGGGTAAATATCATTTTCTATAAAAAAGTCGTTAAATCAATTACAAGTAGATTCATTTTCTAAAAATAAATGAACTCTTACATCTCAGGTTGGCTTTGCTCTTATAAAGAAAAAAACGATTCAATATATCTATTTGAAAGTTATAAGTGCTTCAACCAAAAGACCATTCTCATCTGACGACCCCACAGTAATCCGAAGGGTATCTTCGCACAGCATCACTTTCGACCGGTCGCGGACGATAATCCCTTTTTCCACCAGAAATTCATAAACCTTTCGGGCATGTTTCATTTTTACAAGTAAAAAGTTTGCATCCGACGGCCACACTTTTTCAACATATGGGATTTGCATGAGCGATGCAGCAAGCTTTTGACGTTCTTCAATAAGTGTTTTTACCCAGTTTTGAACTTCTATTGCATTGTCGAGCATTTCGAGTGCTTTCTCCTGTGTCAGTATATTGAGGTTGTAAGGGTATTTAATTTTATTTAGTACCGAGATTATTTCAGGATCGGCAAAAGCCATTCCGAGCCTCAAGCCGGCCATTCCCCATGCTTTGGAAAAGGTTTGCAAAACAATCAGGTTACCGAATTCAGAAAGTCGGGGCAGAAGCGATAAGCCCGGGGCAAAATCGATATATGCTTCATCAACGACCACCGGGCCATCGAACCCTTTCAGAACTTTAGCCATTTCACCTGAATCCAGTGCATTGCCGGTTGGGTTGTTTGGCGAGCAGAGAAAGATGATGCGGGTATTTTCGTCAATGGCCGATAAAAGTTGGTCTGCATCCAGCGAGTAATCTTTGTTCAGAAGTACTTTTTTCACTTCCACATTATTGATTCCGGCAGCTACCTGATACATTCCATAGGTGGGTTCAATCTGAATGATGTTGTGCTTCCCTGGTTCACAAAACGCCCTGATGAGCAGATCAATCGGTTCGTCGCTGCCATTCCCCAGAAAGATCGATTCGGAAGACACTC
>CAZMDP010000117.1:0-6416 GCA_964565015.1 uncultured Prolixibacteraceae bacterium
CTGTAGGCTATAACAATTACTTCGGTTTGGAAAGCAGGGGAACGGGAACGATTAAGTCGATGACCAACAGCTCCAACAAAGGTGGTTGGCTTATGATTGGCGGAGTTGATCTTGGGCAGGATAATCGGGTGCCGGCGTATGTCGAAGTGGAAGCTGCCTCCACATTGGGAGGAAACCTCGAGGTTTGGATCGATGATCTCGAAGTTGACGGCGTCAAAGTAGCCACCATCGAAATATCAAACACCGGCAGCGAAAATACCTGGAGAAAATTCAGGACAAATGTTTCAGGCCTTTCGGGTCAGCACGACATCTATCTCCGGTGGAGTGGTCCGGGAAAAGCATTCCTGCTGAAAAATATCCGGTTTATACCCGACGATTCATATCTGACATCTATCAACCAGGTTAAATCTGAGCCAAAGGTTATTATATACCCAAACCCTGCAAACACACACCTGCAAATCGAGAGCGGCGAACCCATTGAATCGCTGGTCATTTTTAATATGCAAGGGCAAAAGGTTATTAATAAAACATTCAGTTATCCTGAGACAGTTGCCAAATTACCGTTAAATCTGATGAACGGCATTTACATCGTTCAAATTAATTTTACAGGGCGGCAAGTGGTGAAAAAATTCATTGTTGAGAACTGACAATTAATTTTTGCCGGCGAATTTTCTCAAGGTATTCCGTACTGTTTGTCCCCATTCTTTTATGTCCTGTTCATTCCAGCCTCCCTCCGAACTTGCCGTTGGCAGCAACATAGAGCAGGTTTCGTTTTTATCGGCTATCGACCAGGTAACCCAGCTTAATTTATTGGTTTCCATCCAATTGAGCCAGGTTTGCCATTCTTCATGATTAATGGGGCCATTACCGGTTGCTTCCATGCCTGCACATTCCGAAACAAAAATGGGAATTCCTTTCGACAATGCGTAATCGCACCTGTCGCGCAGAAATTGCTTATGACTGGCCGCATAGAAGTGCATGGTGTACATAATATTTGTGAAACCATCAATGGGGTCGTCGGCCACAATATGTAAATCCTGGCACCAGTGCGGGCTACCAACAAGGATGATGTTATCGGGGTCAACCGCACGGATGGCATTCATCACTTCAATGGAATATTGTTTAACTGGTTCCCAGGCAATACGCTCGGGCTCATTAAAAATTTCATAGATTACATTTGGATAATGGCCATATTTTTTTGCCATTTCCGTAAAGAATTTTACTGCCTCTTCGGTATGAACCTTATGGCTATGCCAGTCGATGATCACATACATATCATTTTCGATAGCTGCCTGAATTACAGACTCGATTCTTTCGAGCGACCACTCGGGCATGCGCAGATATCCTCTTTCGGGATCGGTACCCATAGCAGCACGGACAACAGTAGCGCCCCAATCGTCATGAAACCATTTCACCGTTGAAGCATTGTAGAACCGGGGCCACCAATTGTGCCAGCCATAACTGACACCCCTAAGTACAACCGGTTCACCTTTCTGGTCGACCAGTTGGGTTCCTTTAACAGATAGCTTGCCGTGTTTTTTTACTGGCTGTGCATATAAAGCAACAAAACCTGTTAGAATCAGAATCACGGTTAAGCTGATAATTCTTTTCATGTATTACAGTATTAATGATTTTTGTTTTTCAAAGATAGATTTTTTAGGAAAAGATTGGTTATTAAAATGCCATTACAGGAGGCTATACGGATAACAAAACTATACTTACCATACTATTATCTTTTCGGAAGATTGCATACTTTCCGAAACCAACTGTACAATATACAACCCTGGTTTTAATCCTGATGATGAAACCCGGCTGTGCTTATCTGCTATCCAGCTGCTTTGGAGTACTGCCCCATTCATATTGATAATTCTTACCTGACAAGGAATTTCCATATTCCTGAGGATGTTAATTTCCTTTTTCCGGTTATCAAAATATATCATTGCTTCGTTACCTGGCTTAACAAATCCATGATCTGTCGATGTAGCCAGGTCAAAAGTGTAGTAATCGATGTTGAACAAAGGATCGGCAATAACCGAGAACCTCATGATATGTTCACCTTCCTCGAGGTACATGGTGGTCGATACTTTCTGTGTGGTCATCCAGCTGTTGGTGCGGGGGGCTTTTAGAGTGTCCGATACCACATTCCCTATTTTTACCTGAAATTTTCCACCGCCCATGAGCGATGCAAGGTAAAACCCCACCTCATATTTTCCGGTGGTTTTTACATCAACCGAATATTCGTACCATTCGCCGGGCATTGCATTCCCAATATGAAATCCGGTACCATTCCGGTCATAAATATCCACTTCTTCATTGGGGCGGTATGCGCCAGCTATATTGGATGTTCCTGTATCATAAAATGTAAAACCCTGTCCACCTTTGTCAAAATCCTCGGCTTGTATAATACCGGGTATCGGTAAAGCATAGCCATGAAAAGGTTTCCTTACCGGTTTGACCCATGTAGGAAAAAATATTCGCTGTGGTGCCGAATAGGCTACTTCGCCTCCGGGGAAATGTGATATAATCCGGTAATGATAATATTGGTTCATAAAAGGTTTTACGTCGAAAAACCGGGTGGAATCACCATAAAATCGGGCTACCGTAGCATATCCCGAACTGGTTGTTCTTCTTTCGATCCGGATACTATCGGCCCCTTGTTTCAGATTGCTCCAGGTTACTGCAATAATAGAGTCCTGATATAACCTTACATTCGGATTTCCGGGCGATTTTTCGGTACAATGAATCAGAATATCTTTCAATTCGTTCCAATTCCGCTGTTCACGGTTCAGTATCCTGAAATTACCACCATCGTCCCATGCAGCGGGAGCAAAACCATATTCCCTCGAAAAGTCAACATACGCGCGGTAGTGTTTCATCCTCGAATTGTATTCGCAGGAACTGAGCGAGCCAAATTCTCCCAGCAATACAGGTATATTGTTTTTAACCGACCAATCTTTTACGCTCATAAACTTTAAACGGAGGGTGTTATAGTCGGCAGAGGTTCCCCAGGTACCCTGACCCTGCAAACCAAAATTGTAAGGGTCGTATGAGTGGAACGAACCGATAACATATTTATCGTCAGGTATGGCTGCCTGAAGAAGTTCATTTGAGCCGCCCCAGTTGTTTCCCTGAAAAACCACCAAACGGGTGGGATTTGTTTTTCTGATGATGGATAGTACCCGCCGGTGCATTTCGTCGTTCTGTGCTTTGGTTATAGGGCCATTAGGCTCATTCATGATTTCGAAAATTAACCGCTCTGATTTATCCTTATACCGTGTTGCAATCTGGCTCCAAATACTGTCAAAACGGTCGCGGTTTACCTGCGATGTATAGTTTTGCATTATCCATTCGTCGTGATGCGAGTTTACAATGATAAATAGTCCTCTTGATAGCCCCCAATCCAGTACTTCCTCAATACGGTTAAGCCATGCTTCGCTCACTTTGTATGGGGCCGTTTTTCCGGTATAGTTATCCCATCTCACCGGAATTCTTACAAAATCAAAGCCGGCTTCCTTGTACAAATCAAAATAATACTCCTGAGCTTTAGGGTTATTCCATGAAGCTTCAGTAGGGGCCTCATGTGTGTTGCCCAGGTTTATGCCTTTTCTCATCCGGGCAATTGCTTCGTGAGGGGTTATCTGGGAGGCTGCCGGAAAAGCTAAAAAAATCAGTAGTATGAAAATAAAATATCCTGTTAAATTATTCTTTGGGTAAATTTCAAATAGTATTCTATTTAAGCTGATACTCATTACAGTTTTTCAATTTCTTGTCAAATGATTGATTTAAAAAAACAAGAGCCTGCTTTACAGGCTCTTGTTGTAATATTAGAGGATCAATTGCTATTTCCTGATCACTTTATAGGTACCGCTAATCCTGTCGTTGTTGCTGACAACAATGAAGTAAATACCGGATGCCTGGTTCTCGAGAGAGATGGTTTCGACGCTGTTGCGGCTGATCATTTCGCTTACCGGAGCTCCGGTCGAATTGAATACCCTGATCCTGCTACCAGCTTCAACACCACTTATGCTTACTTTTCCGGTAGTTGGGTTCGGATATACACTTACCAATCCTTGCTCAATTTCAACGGCAGAAGTCAGATCGAGGTTAAGTGTATAGGTGTTCACCGTTTTGCCGTCGGCAGAGGTTACCCTTAACACATCGCCCTGGTTTAGGATTCCGGTGGCGTTGGGCTGTCCGTTTTTGTTGTAAACAGCCATAGTTGCACCAAACGATGGAGTCAACTTAGCCAGGAACTGAGCCAGTGGTGTTTCAGCTGCCGGTTTGGCAATAGTCTTGTTCAACTGATCGACGGTATAATCGGCCGAAGTAACAAATGCCAGGTATTGGGTAACCAAAAACTGCGTTCTGAGCATATCCAGGTAGTAGGTTTTGGTAACAGTTCCGTCCTGCGAAGTTACAACCAGCATATCATCCTGATAGAGACTACCACTGGTTCTTTGAATACCGTTTTTATCAACTACCTTAACGGTTGCGCCGGCAACAGGAATAATATTTCTCAGGAACGTTGATACGGTTGTATTTCTTGGAACGTATTTAATAAGGCCCCAGCTTTGATCGACGTCATAAACATACGATAAAACAAAGGCATCTTTTGAAGTGCTTAAAGGTACAATTTCATATAATATGCGAGTTGTACCGTTTTCGGCTGTAACCTCGAAGAAAATCTGATCGTTGATTACAACATCAACCATAAGGGTATCATACCTCATCCTTTTGAATGGTACCCAGGCATCGTTGTCATCGACAACCACAAGCGAAGCACCCGGAGGAACCACTACATTTTCAACGACCTGCTTCAGGGTTGTTCCGTAAGGTACATTATAGATACCACCGGTGGTAACATCAACGCTGATAAAATAAACGCTCGAAGTTAAGATGGCATTGCTGCTCAAACCTCTTTCGGTAACACTGAGTTTATAAGCCGATTTATTGTTTTCGTCAGCTGATACCACTTCGAGAATATCGCCATCGCTTAGCTTATCCGTTGCAGCTAATACTGCTCCGGTACCGGCTTTCTTAACGGTTAATTTCTGTCCCGGATCGGCTTTGATAATCCTGCTGAGGAATTCTTCCACAGTGGTATTCTGTACGACCCCTCTTATTTCTTCGTTCATCGAATACCCTTCGCTTACTTTATATTGTGTTGAAGCAATGGTCGATTTATAGACGGTAACTTCATGCATATAGTGGCTACCAATACCCGAAGTGATCATCAGGATATCATTTGGCCATCCATAACCCCTGGCTACCCAGTAAGGCCTGTCGTGCATCCACCATTCGCTGTCGTCCCAATTGGTGCCCCACGAACCTTTAAACACGGGATTACCTTTGTAGATATGCGGTTTCCTGACAAATGCCATGATCTGGTCGAGGAGAACCCCGCCAATTCTCTGCCTTTGTCCATCGCCACTGCCAAATACATCGATCAGTGTAAAGTCATTCGGATCGGTTGCCGGTTTCAATCCCCTTGTAATAGAGTCATTGTCAATTCTGAAGAGATAATAGTTGGTATCGAACCATCCTGCCAGATGGTTTGGAATACTTTCGTTCCAGGGGTTACGTGGCCCACCATAATCGATGTTGAGTTTGTAACCACCCCACCACGAACGCCAGCTGGAAGTTCCTTCACCAAGGTTTCCGAAGCTTGTAAGCTGCCCTATTGAAAATACTTCGCCTGGAAATACCAATGGGTTTACATTAAGGTCCTGAACCACCATAGCCGGTTTGGTTTCCCATGTGGCCTGGTCAACCCAGCGGTATCCGGGAATGTATTTCTGATAGCGGTTATTCCAGTTTTCCGGAAGTGAATTAATTTGTATTGCTCCTGCAGGACTGTTATTGCTCGTAACAACGAACATATAGTTGCTCATATCGAGAATCTGGTTCCCTGGGTTAACAAACTCAACCATAGTACTGGCCCACTGGTCGCGCCATACAAATTCTGAAATAAACGGATCGGCAAAGAAAGGCTGTGTATCTTCCGGAGATTTCTCTTTGTTCATGGTTACATTGTACGAAAGCTTGGTAATGCCATCTTCGGCAGTGGTATTGAAGATTGCCGTACGGTCGGCAGCAGAACCTGCAAGGTTGGTAGCACGGTGGACTTCCACTGTGGTATTCAGCACCTCTGTTTTGGCGACCAGTGCCGGTATGCCTTGAACATCGGCGGGTATGTTTATCGTGTAGTTATACCCTGTTGGACTGAAACCAGGAATGGTATCGCCTTTCCATCCGTAAATACCTTTCAGGTAGGCCGGAATATCGGGCCAGGTAATGGCGGCAAGCCTTGCGGTCCGGTTTGGAATGTAACGTTCAACCTTAATGAAATATTCTTTTACATTACCGTTTCCGGCGGTTACTTTTAGTTTGTCGCCGTTTTTCAGGTCCGATCTTTG
>CAZMDP010000118.1:0-6341 GCA_964565015.1 uncultured Prolixibacteraceae bacterium
TGTACATAGTTTGCGAGGCAGGTACAGAATGTCACGATAACGAATACCTTTCGGAACTGCCCGAATGGGAAGCCATGTTTGTTGACCGTGGGGTGAAAATGGTGCACCGCGACCGCAACCACCCTTCGGTAGTATTCTGGAGTGCGGGAAACGAGGCAGGCGAAGGCCAGAACCTGAAAACGCTGATGGAAACCTGCCGCAAAATTGATGTAAGCAGGCCTTACTATATGTACGGTGGCAACCAGGATTCCATCCCGTTTGAAGATATAATAGGTCCCCGTTACTGGCGCCCCTTAGAGTTGAAAAACCTTGCCGAAAACAAGGTTTATGGGGCCGACGATAACCGCCCGTCATTTCAGGACGAATATCTGGCCGCTACCGGAAATGGTTTGGGCGGGCTTGACGAATACTGGGATCTAATCTGGAAATATCCGCGCCTGACAGGCGGAGCCATTTGGGACTGGATAAGCCCGGGGGTAACCACGCCTCTGGTTTACACAACCGACACTTCACCGCTAAAAAACGACCCTGTAATAATGGGACGCCCAACCTTTGTTGAAGGAAAACAGGGTAAGGGCATCCGCTTTTCGGGACACGACGATTGGGTGGAGTTTTATCGCCATCCCGGCCTTGACCTGAACGGAGAAGCACTTACCATCGAATTTTGGGTGAATCCCGGAGAAAATATCCAGCCCAATACTTTCCTCACAAAAGGACAGCACCAGTTCGGGGTTATACAACCTTCTTCCAACGAACTCGAATTTTATCTCCAAACCAACAAAAGGAACTCATTGAAAGTAAATATTCCACACGGATGGTACGGAAACTGGCACCATATAGCAGCCATATACAATGGTTCGAAAATGGAACTTTACATCAATCATGAAAAAGCAGGTGAATTGCAAGCCAGTGGAAGAATCCGAAATGCAGCTTACCCGATCTGCATTGGCCGCAATGCCGATATACACGACCAGGGCGAGTTCCGCGGAAGGTTGTCGGTTTGCACTATTGATGAAGTAAAAATATATGATAAAGCACTAACCATACAACAGTTGAAAAACCAATCCCCCGAAGAAGCCAGTCGCATTGCTCTGGCCAGCCTTAGCTTTGAAGAAACCCGCAACGCAGGCTCTTTTTTTGGCACCGGTTTGGGTGGCCGCACCTATGGGATCGTTTGGCCCGACAGGAGCATTCAGCCTGAAATATACCAGATTAAGCGTTCAGCTCAACCAGTTCTTATTGAAGCAGTTGATAAAGTCAAAGGCGTTTTCAGGATAACCAACCGGCATAATTTTACCAACCTGAATGAATTTGCCCTCGAATGGTCCCTGGCTGCCAACGGCAAGGATATTCTCACGCAGCAAACCATGCCTGGCCCCGATTGCCCTCCTGGCAAGACGGTTGTAATACAGCTTAAATTTGATGCCGGTCAACTTCAAAGCACCGAAGATCTATGGGTCACCATCTCGTTTCAATTAAAAGAGGATAAGAACTGGGCAAAAGCAGGGCATGAAATTGCATGGGAACAGTTTCTTTTCTCAACAAACAAAAATGAATCGCAAGCCGAAAGCACAAAAAGAGCGCCCACAATTGAAATTGGCGAACAACAAATTCAGATTAAAGGCGAACAGTTCACTTATCTGATAGATGCTAATACCGGGACATTCCGGTCCGTTCTGTTTAACGGCAAAGAGCTGATAAAGGAGGGTTTTGACTTTTCGGTATGGCGGGCGCCTCTGGCAAACGACATGGATCCATGGGGTAGCGGAGAGTTCACCAGAACAAATTATACCCCCGGTTTGGGGCGCAGCATCGAAAACCAGTTGCGTACACTCGGTCTCGAATCGCCGGGGCATAGCGTGTATAGTGTGGCTGCAGAATACCTGACAGATAACAAATCCAGATTGAAAATGGTAATTTTCACAGCAACCGAAAGGATGGGTACCGGGTTCGAAGAGCACCGTACTTATGATTTTTTACCTGATGGTACCATCGATCTATCGCATAAAATAATACCGCATGGCGACATGCCCGTATTATTGCCAAAAACCGGCCTGAAATTTTTGTTGCCCGAAGAATTTAACCAGGTAGAATGGTATGGCCGTGGTCCATTCGAAACCTACCCCGACCGTAAAACAGGCGCCAAAGTTGGTATATGGCAATCGTCTGCCCACACCGAGTATGTTCCATACCTTATCCCACAGGATCATGGAAACAAAACCGATGTGCGCTGGCTTGCTGTCCGAAATACCGAGGGGCAAGGTTTCCGTGTTGAAGCCGTGAGTGGTTTGCTTAATTTCAGCCTGCATAATTTCAGTACAGATAACCTGACCCGTGCGGTTTATCCTTTCCAGCTCTATAAACCGGGCTACCTTACCCTTAATGTGGATTATGAAGTTACTGGTGTGGGAGAAACTGCAAGGAGGCAATTGGCAAAATACAGGGTATTGCCTACAACAAAAAATTACAGGATAAAATTTGTGCCGATTTTATAAGATTTTGAATAAATCGTGAATACTTTTTTAATGTCAAGCTGTCCTTTGGGGCAGCTTTTTTTATATGGGGGGTAAACGAAAAAGGGAGCTCAACAGCTCCCCTTTTTCAAATGTTAACCCCCAAACACACAATGTCAGATCTATATCTGACGTGAAGTACTACAAAGGTAATGCTGATTTTCTTTTCTGCAAATTTTTTACAGGTTTTTTTTCAATTTTTTTCAATTTTTTTCTCTGATTTCTTTAAGTGCTTCATTCAGAATATTTTCTGTACCTACGATCCTGATGTGTGCCTGGTTATAATATGGAAGCCTCTTTTGAAGCATGCCCGTCATTAATTCAATTAATTCTTCTTTTGATTTGCCATGGATTAATGGTCTTTCGGTTTTCGATTTAATCAGTCTTTCAGCCAATTCCGAAGCGTCAACATCAATAAAAAGGGTAATACCGGTATTGTTCATCAATTCAATATTGTCGAAAAAGCAAGGAGCACCTCCACCGGTAGCAACCACAACATCGGTAAAATCAGATACTTCTTCAAGCGCTTTCCTCTCTATCTTTCTGAATCCTTCTTCACCATACTCAGAAAAAAGTTGTGGCACTGTTTTATAATTTCTTTCTTCAATATATTTATCCAGATCGATAAATGCTAGACCCAGTTTCTCCGAAAGTTGGCGGCCAAGTGTGGTTTTTCCGCATCCCATATACCCTATAAGATAGATACGCATATCAGAAAAGTGTCATTTGGTTTGCGTCTTCATCTCCAGGCCTTTGTATTTCAAAAGGAATATCGGAAAAATCGTCGTGCACTTTTTGCGATGTTGCCTCTTCTCCGTGAACAGGCTCATGTTCATCCTTTATGATGGGTTCCAGTTCTTTGATATTTTCAACAAAATAATTGGTAAGCCGTTTCCCTTTGGCTTTCCAGCTTTTTATCCCGATAAATTCAGCTACCTCGATGATTTCATTCTCACGGTCACTGTTTTTACCGCCAAATTCAAGTTCAAACCTCGGATAACGGACCCATGTAACACTGACCAGTTTATTTTTTTCACTGTCGCCTATAAAACAGATCATTTTGTTCATTGTTTCCTCGATTTCGAAACGTTTCACGTAGTAATATTCCTGTTCGCCATCGTAATAGATAACTGATAGGATTTTCCCTGGGTCAAATTTCTCAATAGCTAAAATATTGTTTCCGAAATGAGTCCCTAAATCGTAATTATATAATTGATATTCACCGCTTTTATATATGACCAGAATTTTATCTTCGCCAGTGAACTCACCCAGATATTTTCCTCTTTTATCGGCATTTAGCCTTTGAACATCGGGATCGAACCATATTTTAAGCCCTCCGAGTGTGGAAATTCCCCGTTCATGTAATGTAATTTTATGAACTTCGTATTTGGTTAATATATTTCCCATCGACTGGCGTCCTTTTATGGCCAGTTCGCCCATATCGACTTCAAAAACAAGTTTCTTAACACGTGGTTTGGGTTTGAGGATTACCCTTAGCACTTCGGCTTCACCATTGGGGTTGTGCGAAAAGTAAAGTATCCGCGAACCTTTATTACCCATGGTTACATCATACTCTTTATCGCGTGTAACCCCGGTAACTGCAAATCGTTTCATGTATGAAAAACCGGTTTTCCCATCTTTATAAACCACGTTATAAATGGTGCGGTCATCATCTTTCCTGAAAACATCGACATGGATAACATTCTTACCCACAAATGCTTTCTCGCTGACTTTGGTAACGAAATAAGTGCCATCGCGCCTGAAAACAATTATATCGTCGAGGTCGGAGCAATCGCAGATATATTCTGCTTTCTTCAGCCCGGTGCCCACAAAGCCTTCGTTACGGTCGATGTACAATTTTTCGTTGGCAACCACTACTTTGGCTGCAACTATATTTTCAAAATTCCTGATTTCGGTTCGCCGTTCGCGTCCTTTTCCATATTTTTCCTTTAACCTTGTAAACCATTCAATGGTGTAAGGAACAATATTTCTGATTTTTTCGATGACATCTTCAATTTCATCCTCAATTCCTTTCAGGTAATCGGTCGCTTTAAACACATTGAACTTCAGAATCCGGGCCATTCTGATTTCCATTAACCTCAGAATATCATCGCGGGTTACTTCCCTTTTTAATTTTGGTTTCCAGGGTTCAAGCCGTTTATCAACATGAGCGATAGCCGCATCCATATTTTCGGCTTCTTCAAACTGCTTATCTTTGTAAATCCTCTCTTCAATGAAGATTTTTTCGAGCGATGCATTATGCCACGCTTCTTCAAGTTCGTTTTTCCTGATTTCGAGTTCTAATTTCAGTAACTGAAGGGTCGAGTCAACTGATTTTTTGAGGATTTCGGATACTCCGATAAATGCCGGTTTATCATTTTCAATAATGCAGGCATTCGGACTCAACGATACTTCGCAGTCGGTAAAGGCATAAAGGGCGTCAATGGTTTTGTCGGATGAAACACCCGGAGCAAGATGAACCAGAATTTCCACATTGGCCGCGGTATTGTCGTCAATCTTCCTGATTTTTATTTTTCCTTTTTCATTGGCTTTTATGATTGACTCAATTACAGTGGTGGTGGTTTTCCCAAACGGTATCTCCGAAATAACAAGGGTTTTACTATCGCGTTTCTCAATTTTTGCCCTGACCTTTATTACTCCTCCTCTTAATCCGTCGTTGTATTTCGACACATCGACCGATCCTCCGGTCGGAAAATCGGGAAACAAAACAAAATCCTCATTCTTCAGGTAAGCTACTGCAGCATCGAGCAACTCGTTAAAATTATGGGGGAAAATTTTTGAAGCGAGGCCTACGGCAATTCCATCGACACCTTGTGCCAGAAGCAGCGGAAATTTTGCAGGGAGGGTTACCGGCTCTTTTTTTCGCCCGTCGTACGAAAGTTTACATTCGGTTGTTTTGGGGTTGAAAAGAACTTCGAGGGCAAATTTGGTCAACCGGGCTTCGATATAACGGGGGGCTGCCGCACCGTCGCCGGTTAGAATATTCCCCCAGTTCCCCTGCGTATCTATCAACAGGTCCTTTTGTCCGAGCTGAACCAATGCATCACCTATTGAGGCGTCGCCATGCGGGTGATATTGCATGGTTTGCCCGATAATGTTGGCCACTTTGTTGAAGCGGCCATCGTCCATTTCGCGCATGGCATGAAGGATACGCCTCTGTACCGGCTTCAAACCGTCGATTACATAAGGAACTGCACGCTCGAGGATTACATACGATGCATAATCGAGGAACCACTCTTTGTACATCCCCGATAGGTATGTGATCTCTTCCCGGGGGACTTCAGGTTTTATTTCCTGCGACTGAATATTTTCTTCCGACATAACTAAATTACGGGTTTGAAGGTTCAGGCAACCTCATCTTTTTCAACATACAGGTTTTCGATGATAAAGTCCTGCCGTTCGGGGGTATTTTTGCCCATATAAAATTCGAGCATCTGTGTCATCGATTCGTGTTTTTTCATTTGAACCGGTTCAAGGCGCATGTTTTCACCAATGAACTCCTTAAACTCATCGGGCGATATCTCGCCAAGTCCTTTGAAACGCGTAATTTCAGGATTTCCCTTTAGCAGGTTTACTGCTTCAACTTTTTCCTCTTCCGTATAGCAATAAATGGTTTGCTTTTTATTCCTTACCCTGAATAGTGGCGTTTGCAGGATATAAACGTGGCCTTTACGGATCAGTTCAGGAAAAAACTGGAGGAAAAAAGTAATAAGCAACAACCTGATATGCATTCCATCAACGTCGGCATCGGTTGCAATTATCACTTTGTTATAACGTAGGTCTTCAACACTTTCTTCGATATTCAAT
>CAZMDP010000119.1:0-6299 GCA_964565015.1 uncultured Prolixibacteraceae bacterium
TAGCATTTTTCAGGGCCGATTTCAATGATCAGGGAAAAATTACAGGATATCGGTTTGACGATGGTAACGAAGCATTTATAAATGCTTATAAACTTTCTGATAAAATTTCAATGAGATTGACTGCCAACGAAATTTTTAATTCACCCACCCCGCCCTATCTGGTCAAAATCAATAATGCATTCATAACAAAAAAGACCATTCAATTCGATCATTACGATGACCTGACCGATAAATTTCAAAGGATATCGGTTGTGCCTATCGATGAACAGTATTTTGCCCTTGTATGTGCCGATATAACGGCATATAAAAGGATTGAATCAAAACTAAAGGAATCGAATGAACTGCTCAGGGGGCTTTTTGAAGCATCGCCCGATGCTGTACTGCTTCTCGATCCGGTTAATTCGCCCAACGATTGGATAATCAGGGACTGCAATAAGGCTGCCTGTAAAATGAACGGTTATACGCGCGAAGAATTAATCGGGAAAGGAGTTGATATACTGAATGCAACCCCCGGAACCAATGAAATAAGAGTGAATTACATAAAACGATTAAGACAAAACGAAACAGTTACAGCCGAAACCTGGCACAGGCATAAAGACGGTCATATTTTCCCCATTGAGTATTCTACGTCACTGGTTATAGTAAATGGGAAAGAGATGATTCTCGGGATTGACCGCGACATCACTGAAAGGAAGAAAATTGAACAGGAATTACTCGAAAGCGAAGAAAAATATCGTCGGTTGGCCGAAAATATGTCGGATGTAATATGGACTACCGACCTGAATTTGCGAACAACTTTTGTAACCCCATCCATTTATCACCTGGTAGGCGAAACCCCCGACGAGCACCTAAAACGTAGTATGGCCGAAAAATATACGCCCGAATCGCTTGCCCTGATTCAAAAACTTCTCAAGGAAGAGATGGAAAAGGAAAATGACCCTTCTGTAGATAAAAACCGCAGCCTGAATTTTGAGGCAGAACGCTACCGCAAAGATGGCACCACCATTTGGACCGATGTAAAGGTTACCTGCATTAGAGATGATTATGGAAACGCGATAGGCTTTCAGGGAATTTCGCGCGATATTACACAAAAAAAGAAAGCTGAAACGGCATTGATTGAAAGTGAAAAAAAGTACCGCCAGCTCATAAATAATTTAAATGAAACCGTCTGGGTTATCAGTTTCGAGGGTAAAATTCTTGATGTCAACAATACAGCCATTAAAGTTATGGAATATTCAAGAGAGGAACTGATCGGACAAAACCTTTCCCTGATTGACCATCATCTGACCGATAAGGAAATAGAACAACTAATAATTAGTTTACCTTCCGATAAAACTCAGACTTTTGAGACCTGGCATACAAAAAAATCAGGGTACAGCTTTCCGGTTGAGATCAATTCGACCATAGTAAGCTATCAGGGCTCTAACGCAATATTAAGTATTGCAAGGGATATTACGGCACGTAAAGCTGCCGAAGAAGAAATCAGGAAACTGAACGAAGAGCTCGAAAAACGTGTGGAAGAAAGAACAGCAGCATTATTTGAATCGAACAAAGAACTTGAAACCTTTGCTTACACCGTTGCCCACGACCTGCGTTCCCCGCTCAGGGCAATCAATAGTTTTGCGCATATTCTTGAGAACGAACACCTTCAGATGTCAGACCCCGAAGCGCTGAGGCTTTGTTCTGTTATCAGGAACAATACCAGCCGGATGAGTACACTGATTGACGGTCTTTTAAATTTTTCGAGGCTCGGACGTACCGAATTACAGTTAACCCTCGTCGATATGGGTAAACTTGTGGTTAATGTTTACAAGGAGCAAACCACTGAAATGGAAAGGAAAAAAATTAAATTTTCATGCAATATCAAATGCAAAACAAGAGCCGATTATATTTTAATTGGTCAGGTTTGGGAAAGCCTGATTTCGAATGCTGTTAAATTCACTTCATTAAAGCCCGATCCTGAGATTTTTATTGATTGCTATAGTCAAAACGGAGAGGTTATATACATGATTCGCGACAATGGTGAAGGATTCGATAACCGGTATGCCGAGAAGATTTTCGGAGTATTCCACAAAGCACACAACGAAGGTGAATTTCCGGGGACTGGTATCGGATTAGCAATGGCTCAAAGAATTATTCAGCGTCATGGCGGTAGAATATGGGCCGAAAGTGAACCAGGCCAGGGGGCAACATTTTATTTCAGCCTTCAGCATAATAAAAGTAAAGAATGAAATGTAAGTTACGAATTGAAAATAATTCGGACGAGTCAGAGATAATAGGATTGAAAAATACAATAAAACGAAATTCGTTTATTATATTTGAGGAAATTATTTATTTGTAAAATTTTATTTTACTGGTTATTTACATCAACATTAATCAAACCAATGGTTAAAATCGGAAAAGCTAATTTCAACGAAACATCACAAAAAGTACTCCTCGAAAATCTGGTTGCTCAGCGGACAGCCGAACTTCAAAAAAGTCAGGAGGCCATGTTGAATTTGCTTGAAGACCTTAAAGAAGAAAATAAAATCCTTAGAAATACTGAAAAATATTACCGGACGTTGATTGAAAAAGCTCCCGATGGGGTGGTATTAGTTGATAAATTGGGAAAAATGATATATGCCAGTCCGGCTGCCCGGCGACTTTTTGGTTATGGAGATAACAATTTTGATGATACATACCCCGATCCAAACGAAAGTACCCATCCTTCTGACCTTCCCTTTGTACTTGAAACCATTCAGAAAATTTTGGCCGATCCTTCATTGGTTTCTACCATCGAGTACAGGTTCAGGACGAAGGATGGCAACTATAAATGGGTTGAGAGTACGTTCAGTAACCATTACAATGAACCAGGTATCGGATCGATGGTCATAAATTTCAGGGATATTACCGACAGGAAATCGATTGAAGATGGTTACAAAGACAGAAACCAAAAACTTAGAGCCCTGCTCGATATCAGCAATTCACTCTCGGCTACACACGATTCACCCTCCTTGTTCCAAAAGATAGTAAACAGCATTCCACTGATCTCACAATTCACCACATCAGCAATTTATACCCTTCACGATGATATTTTAAAACTTGCCTCAACCTATCCTGAACTGCCGCCCGGTTTCCCCGATAAGTTCAGGAATGCACCACTGACTGACCACACATATGCTGCGCGGGTCCTTGAAACGCTCAAGCCAATAATTGAAGTCGATTATTTAAACGCCGGCATAACCGAAGCTGAACGTGAGATTGCCCTGGCAAGGAATTTAAAATCGCTGATTTTTCTCCCCCTGGTTTTTAAAGAAGAGAAATTAGGGGTATTGATCGTGGGTAGTATCGATGAAATCAGAATTCCAACCGATCTTGAACTGGATATTTTCAATATTCTGGCCAAACAGGCATCTATCGAGATTTCGGAAACCCGTTTATATGAAGAGAAGATAAAATATCTGAATTCGCTTGAACTTGAGATTGAAGAACGCCGGAAAACAGAAAAAGCCCTGCAGGAAAGTGAAGCGAAATACCGGAGCATCGTAAATTCAAGTCCGAATGGAATGTACTTTTACAAATTAAACCACAAAGGGGACCTTATCCTTACAGGGGCAAATCCGGCAGCCGACAGGATTATCGGGATCGAGCACAAAGCATTGATAGGGAAAACCATTACAGAAGCCTTCCCGAAATTGAAAAATACCCATGTTCCGGAAATGTACAGGCAAATCGCAGAAGGTGAACTAAAGAACCAGATGTTCGAAATTGAATATCATGAAGATCAGATAAATGGTTATTTCGAAGTTTCGGCCTTTAATTCAGGAATAAGAACCATTACGGTTGAATTTTCTGATATATCGGAATCGAAGGCAAACGAACGGGAAATCAGGAAACTGAATGCTGAGCTTGAAAAACGGGTCGAAGAACGTACCTCTCAACTATACGAAGCAAACAAAGAACTGGAAGCATTTGCATATTCCATTTCGCACGATCTGCGCACCCCACTCAGGGCAATCAATGGTTTTGCAAATATTATGGAACAGGAGTATGGTAACCAACTCGATGATGAAGGCAGAAGAATTTGCTCGGTAATAAGCGGAAATGCTCTCAAACTAGGAAATCTTATCGATGGCCTGCTTAATTTTTCGAGGCTGAACCGGGCCGATTTAAACAAGGTTAAAACAGATATGAGATCAATGGTAGTAGAAGTATTCGATGAAATAGCTGAGCCTGCCATGAAGGAAAAGATTGTTCTTCAAATATCGGAAAACCTTCATTCGGCAAAGGCCGATCCCCTGCTGATCAGGCAAGTATGGGTAAACTATCTTTCGAATGCAATAAAATTCAGTTCACGAAACAGTAATCCGGTCATCAGGGTTGAAAGCAAACCCGATAATGGAATGATAATTTACAGTGTCAGTGATAATGGGGCCGGATTCGATATGCAGTATGCCGATAAACTTTTTCGGGTATTTCAGCGCCTTCACACCGATAAAGAGTATGAAGGAACTGGTATTGGGCTTGCACTCACGCAAAGGATTGTGCAACGGCACAACGGAAAAACCTGGGCGACCAGCGAACCGGGCAAGGGAGCTACTTTCTTTTTTAGTTTGCCAGCAAAGTAACCAAAACACACCATTTTCTACGGTATTTCGTAAGCCGGAAATTTCGTTAATATCTTAAACTACAGAATTATAACAACATACAAATCGGTCTGATTATTGTCACATAGTTTCATTGCAAACTAAAAACACAAAACATGGCTCTGTTAATTATTCATACGGGAATTTTCCGTATTTCGGCCGATTATACGCTGTTTACGGACATTTGTCAGGCTTGTTGTAAAGAACATCAAAACCCTGACCAGACAAATGATGAAAATCAACCAATAATTCCTGCATTACTAATCCGGAAAAGAAAAAGGGTATTTATCAGCCAGAGTACACTGGTTATTTCATCGTTAAGCAACATGGTTACCGACAATGCCATTCAATTATCAGAAAATGAGATCAGGAGGTTACAGACCGATTTTGAAAACAGCAGGCATCTGCTGAACTGACCTTCACTTTAGATTTTTTCAAGGTAAGACCCTTTCAAATACTTCAAAATTTTTCACCTTCAATGGGTGAAACAATGCTTTTTTAGGCTCTCATTGGTTTAGTGTGGGTAAAAAATAAAATCATTTAATTTGTTGAATGAACAGTGAAGTGTTGGGCATCGAGTTGGATTATGTGCGCAGAAACAGACTGATAATCAATTTTTTAAAATTAAAACATAATTTAAACTTCAGCTCTTTCTTTTTTTACAAATTGAATAAAATCGCTGTCAGATTATACGAACGGTTTTTTATAGGATATTTTGGACAGATAATAAAATCGGTATATTCAAAATCGGTGCGAAAATCGGTAATCAACCGTATCACAAATCCCAAATGGTACAAAAGTCATTTAAAATCGTGGGAAGGTTTTACAAAATAGTCACAGATTTGAAGATAATAATATCAGGTTCAGGACATATTTAACTATTTTTGGGATAATAATATACAACCGGTATGGAAAATATTAAATCTGTAATTGATACCCTGATAACTCCCCGTATCCCCATGATAGCCGAAAAGATTGTCGATTTGCAATACCAGCGCCAGCCCGAATTATGGGAACCTTACGGTGAAGCCGGGAGGCAAATCAGTATCAGGGATGCAGGCTACCATATCCCTTTTCTGACCGAAGCAATACTTGCTGACGATGTTCACATATTCACCGACTATGTGTCATGGGTAAAATCGCTTTTCCATGGTCTTAAATTTCCAGATAGTGCTATGGTAACCACGCTCGAATGTACATACGAAGTATTAATGGAGCAATTACCCGATGAACACAAAGATATTTTTGGGCATTATATTCAGGCGGGTATAGTACAGATGCAACAACCAATAAATCTAATAGATAGCTATATTGACACTTCTACAGATTTGGGTAAAGTTGCCGAAAAATACATTAGTTTTCTTTTAAAGGGTGATCGCCATAGTGCTTCCAGCCTAATCATTAATGAAGTCCAATCGGGAGTCCCGGTAAGAGATATTTATATCGAAGTTTTTCAAAAATCGCAGTACGAGATTGGCAGGTTATGGTTGAACAATAAAATAAGCGTGGCAAAAGAGCACTTTTGTACAGCAGCTACGCAGATGATCATGTCTCAATTGTACCCTTATATTTTTGCCACCGAGAGAATTGGCAAAAGGTTCCTCGCTGCCTGTATTGGTGGTGAATTGCATGAAATTGGTATCAGAATGGTGGCCGATTTCTTCGAAATGGAAG
>CAZMDP010000120.1:0-6273 GCA_964565015.1 uncultured Prolixibacteraceae bacterium
ATGCAAGGGTCACCCATGGCGCTGCAAAATGGGTTAACCTGATCAGGTACAATTCTTCTGAAAACAATACCCCTGCTGCAATTACTTTTTTAAAAGCGCAAGGCTATAGGATAGTAGCCACAATACCCGACAAAAATGCCGTCGCCCTTGATGATTATGACTTGCGAAAAGGCAAAACCGCCCTTGTTTTCGGTTCTGAAAAACCAGGCATCTCATCACAGGTTGAGATGCTTGCCGATGAATTTCTTACCATCCCTATGGTTGGTTTTACCGAAAGCCTCAACATATCGGTTTCGGCAGCAACCATTATTTATCAGTTAACCAATAAATTAAGGAAATCGGACATCAATTGGAAATTAACCGATGGTGAAAAGGATGAAATTCTTTTAAAATGGTTACGAAAGCACATAAAACGTTGCGACCTGATCGAGAAACGGTATAAAGAAGAACAGTTGCGTAAGGCCTGAATTATATTACTAAAAAGACAAAATTGTCTTCAATGTACAGCATATCTTCTCAATTTCCTCGATGAAATACTACCTTTGCACTCTATTACGAACGAACAATCAATGAATTATAAGGGTAAAAAAGCAGCTTTTTATACACTTGGATGTAAACTTAATTTTTCGGAAACCTCAACTATGGCCCATTCATTAGAAGAGGTTGGCTTCGAAAAGGTTGATTTTGAAGAAAAAGCCGATTTATATGTGATCAATACCTGTTCGGTTACCAATTCGGGCGATAAAAACAGCCGTAACATCATCAGGAGGGCTGTGCGCAACAATCCCGACGCCATGGTTGTGGTGGTGGGCTGCTATGCACAGCTAAAACCCAGTGAAATTGGGCATATCGAAGGAGTTGACTTAGTATTGGGTACGCAAGAGAAATTTCATATCCCTGCCTGGCTTGGCGATTTGCAAAAACGCCCGCAAACCGAAATACATACCACCAGGATTGCCAACATAAAAGATTATCACCGCTCTTTTTCGTGGGGCGACCGTACAAGGAGTTTCCTGAAGATTCAGGATGGTTGTGATTATTACTGTTCGTTCTGCACCATCCCCTACGCAAGAGGCCGGAGCCGAAACGACAATATCGTAAACACCGTTGCCGAAGCCCGAAAAGCGGTTGAAAAAGGATATAAAGAAATCATTCTTACCGGAGTAAACATTGGCGACTTCGGAAAATCGACCGGTGAAAATTTTCTCGACCTCCTGATTGCCCTGGAGAAAGTAGAAGGCTTGCAACGCCTCAGAATGGGTAGCATAGAGCCAAACCTGCTCAAGGATGATATCATCAGCCTTGCAGCCAACTCTGACGTGATAATGCCCCATTTTCATATTCCGCTTCAGTCGGGTTCCGATGAGGTTTTATCGCTTATGAAACGCAAATATTCGACCGGCTTGTTTGCCGAAAGGATTCATAAAATCAGGGAACTGGCACCTTATGCTTTCATCGGGGTTGATGTAATTGCCGGCACCAATGGCGAAACCGAAGCTTTGTTTCAGGAATCGTACGATTTCATTAATTCGCTTGAAATCTCACAGTTGCATGCTTTCCCCTATTCCGAACGAAGCGGTACGCAGGCATTGAAAATTCCGTGGAAAGTTCCCGTAGAGGAGCGCAAAAACCGGACACAGAAATACATTAACCTTTCAGAGAAAAAACTAAGGGCTTTCTATGAGAAAAATCTTGGAACCACTCGAACCGTTTTATTGGAAGAAAAAGCCGAAGGGGAAACCATGGAAGGGTTCACCGAAAATTATATCAGGGTTGAAGTTCCATATCATAATCTTTCCATCAACCAGTTAATTGAGGTAAAGCTGAAATCGGTCTTGCCCAATGGGAACGTTGAAGGCGAAGTTATCGGATAACCAGAACAAACCTGAATGGGTTATTTTGAATATGACCATAGCTATCATTGAAAATGTATCATAAAAAACCATGAAACAGGAACCTTTGACCATCGAAAAAATTGAAATTTACCAATCGTGCATAAGGCTGAAAGAACCTTTTGTTTTATCGCTCGAAGCGCTTGTTGCAGCAGAAAATATTCTGGTTATTATCAGGACAGATAAAGGAATAACCGGATATGGCGAATGTAGCCCATTTAAAACCATAAACGGTGAAACAATGGAAACGGCAACCGTTGTTGCCCGCTGCATCGCACCAATTCTGATCGGGAAAAATCCGCTTGAGATTAATCAGCGGATAATGGATATGGACCGCATTATTTACGGAAATTCGAGTATTAAAAGTGCATTCGACATTGCCCTTCATGATGTTGCAGCCAAATACTACGGAATGCCGCTGTATAAATATTTAGGCGGAATTGCGGACCGGAAGCTTTATACCGATTATACGGTTAGTCTTGGCGAGGCGGAAAAAATGGCAAACGATGCCCTCAAAATTGCAAAGGCGGGGTTCAGGGTCATTAAGGTGAAATTGGGTCAATCGGCCGATGCAGATATTGAACGGATCAGGCTGATCAGAGAAAAAACAGGCAACCAAATTCCCCTGAGGATCGATGCCAATCAGGGATGGGATTTTCGGTCAGCGCTAAAAGTGCTCAAAGCCCTCGAACCTTTTAATATACAGTTTTGCGAAGAACCAATTCCGCGCTGGGATTTTATGGAACTTCCGGCACTCAGAAAAGAAAGCCCGGTGCCGATTATGGCCGACGAATCGTGTTGCGATCACCACGATGCCAAACTGCTTATCGCTATTTCGGCCTGCGATTACTTTAACATTAAACTGGGAAAATCGTCGGGAATACATAATGCAATGAAAATTATAAGGTTGGCCGAAGAAGCGGGAATCAAACTTCAGGTGGGAGGTTTTCTCGAGTCGAGGCTTGGCTTCACCGCTTCGGCACATCTGGCCCTTGCCAGTAACCAGGTCGAATTTTGCGATTTCGATACGCCGCTGATGTTTGAAAGCGATCCAATTTCGGGTGGGATAATTTATTCAGCCGATGGTGAAGTTATGGTACCCGATCAACCTGGACTCGGTGTTGAAGTTAATACCGAATATCTCGGCAAACTCAAACGGGAGTTTTTTTGCTGATATAAATTCCGGATAAAAGTTGACAGTATTTTAAATCCCGGCTTCGATATTTTCGGCAAGCTGCCTGGCCACAACGAATTCCGATTCTTTCAGGGAACCTGTAAATCCTGAAACCATTTCCCGCAGATATTCCGAACGGTGTGCAAGAATAATGGCTGACCGCTCCAATACCGAAGAAAGCGAAGCATCTTTGGCCAGGGTGAGCAATTCTTCAAAAAATAGCTCGAACATTTCATCGGGCGACTTTTTATCCATCATGGCCAGCCTGCCTATCAGATGTACAGCCGTGTAGCGCACCCAATGTTTTTTCCCCCGGCACCATTCGAGCGCTTTTGCATAAGCAAACGGGCATTTCCACCAAAGGTTTGCCGAAGCCTGTTCGGCTATTTCGCTGTTTGTGAAACTCTTCGTCCAGAAATCCATTTGTTGTTCCGAAACTTTGCCGGGTTCATCGAGTAAAGTTGCAAGGATCATGGTTTCGCGCCAGTTCTTGTTCCATAATTTCAAGGCAAGCAGATGCGAAGGGCTATGTTCTGCTGCAATTTTTCTTAAATCCATTATGGAGACGCCCCAATTCATTCCAAATGTAATGCCCCTTGCTTTGAGGTTGTTTGCCACATCGCCGTTTTTATAGAGCTTAATGGTTTTCAGAATTTCCTGAAACTGTTGTTCCTCTTTCTTATTATCGAGCCATATCTCCATTACACACAGTTGTTTTTTGCAAAAGTAGAAATTTTAACCCTCAACATAATTTCCAACGAAGCAGGCTCCGTTTAACATTTTTATATTTTTACCTGATTTTTACCGAATAATGATTCAACGTATCCGCGAAAATATCAGGGAAATGGTAAACAGTGATTTTTACCGCGACATAGCCGGACTGTTTTCGGGGATTTTTGCCGCACGTCTGATACCGGCTGTTTTTGCACTTGCCATTGCACGGATTTATCACCCTGATCATTTTGGCCTTTTTGTACTGTTTCTCAGCATTGCATCGCTGCTTTCAATTTTTACCACCGGTGGCTACGAACGGGCAATACTGCTCACAAACACTCATACCGAAAAAAGCATCATTTTCAGCTTTGCTTTTAAGATCAATCTGATAATAAATTCAGTAATCCTGGCTGGGATACTTGCATATATTCTGGTGATTGGAGATGTAGGTTCCCACACAGTGGCCATGCTGCTGATGATCCCCGTATTTGCTTTCTTTTTCGGAAATATCCAGTTATTCAGGAACATACTGATTGGCAACAAACAATTCAAGGAACTTTCACTGCTCGAAATCATCAGGGCAATATTAACCGGCGTTTTGCAACTGCTGTTTTTTATACTTCCCGAAACCGGGCTCTTTGCAGGAATTGTAATTGCACAGATTTTTACATATTTCTATTATCATTGGAAAATACCCGAAGCCTCCATGCCCGATTTGGTAAAAATCAGCAAACATGAACAAACGCTGGCCAGGCGGTATGTAAATTTTCCGAAATATTCGGTGCCGAGCGAATTATTCAACTATCTGAGCAGCCAGTTACCGGTATTTATGATAAAACCATTTTTTGGTGATACCCTTTTAGGGCTTTACTCTTTTTCGCACCGTTACCTGAGCATTCCGGTGCAACTAACCAGCATCTCGATAGGAAGCGTATATGTTCAGAAAGCACAGTCGCTGAAAGAGCAACCCGAAGAGCTTTCCCGGTTAACCTATAACCTGTTCAGGCGGCAATTTTTGTTGGCCATTCTCCCTTTTACGGTTTTAGCCTTATGGGGAAATTTGATTTTCCGGTTTGCCTTCGGGTATGAATGGGAACTTTCGGGTACTTTGAGCCAACTCATTTCGCCGTGGCTTTTTGCGGTATTTATCGGGTCACCGCTTGCAACCATTCTGATTGTAATGGAAAAACAGAAAATTTCAATGATTTTCAATATTGTTATGCTTTTTTTCAGGGCTTTGGCGTTGGCAATCGGAGGGCTCTTAATAAAAGAAATAACCCTCACAATAGCGTTATACAGCCTCGTGGGTTTTCTGTTTTTTTCGGGCCTCACTGCTTATTCACTCAAACTCGCAGGGGTCAACCTGATGAAAGTTTTCTGGTTTTCTGTCAGGGTTATTTTCGCTGTACTGTTACCATTATTATTCCTTAAAATATGGCTTTGAAAGCAGATATAATGCTCAATAAATACAACTGGTCGGGCGATGATAAGATAAGGGCAACCGGATTTTGCCGGAACGGTAAAATTTTTCTGGAAGGGAAACAGTTGGCAGATTATTTTGATGGTGCCACACACGATTTTAAAACATTTTGCTCTTTTTGCCGGAATTGCAACGGACAATTTTCGGTGGTGGTAATAAACAGTAATGAAATATGGTTGCACTGCGGACATACATGGAGTTATCCGCTGTTTTACGCTATACAGGATAAGAATTTGCTTATTACCGATGAACCCGAAGAATCTTTAGGGCCAATAAAAAGTAATTTTTGCTCAAAAACAGTGGAAGACTATTTTCTGACCTTCGGCGTAACACCCGGAAATAATACTTTATTCGACGAAATCAGATTAATCAGGCCAGGCGAAACGGTTCAAATAAACCTCTTATCAGGTTTGGTTTCTTGCCATACTTTTGAAATGCCCGCTGAAACTGAAAAAGAAATAACTCAAGGCGACCTGGCAGCCAAAATCAGGGAAAGTTTTGCCAAATATACCGTTTACCTGAAAGAGAAAGAGGTTTTCCTGCCCCTAACTGCGGGTTACGATTCGAGGTTACTGGCCTGTTTGTTAAAAGAAGCCGGACTGAGAAATGTAACCTGCGTTACATGGGGACGCAAAGGCATCGACGATGCAGAAACTGCCTGGATTATTTCTGAAATTTTGCGTTATCGCCATATTTTTATACCCTACGAACAGAAAATGATCGAGGGTTTTGCCCTTATCCCCGAATTCGAAGCATTTGCAAAGTTTGCCGGCCACTGCACATCGATGCCCTTTTTGCAGGACTATTTTGCTATAAAACACCTCAAAAAGAAAGGACAAATACCCGAAAATGCCGTATTTCTGCCAGGTCATCCGGGCGATTTTTTAAGGGGATCACATTTATATGAAGGTTTATACAATGAAACACCTTCTGATACAGCCCGATCTATTCTTCAGCAATTCGGAACTTCATTGCCCCTGAATTATAAAAACAGAAAGGCAGTTCTGCAAACC
>CAZMDP010000121.1:0-6260 GCA_964565015.1 uncultured Prolixibacteraceae bacterium
CCCTCCCTCATTACAATCAAAACAGGTTTAATAGGTTACCACCGGAGGCAACTGTTTTGCCTGTTCAATGAAATCAGTTACCTGGCTCAAAGCTGGTACAGCCTTTGTAATTTTTTTCTCGGCCTGCACTTCTACAAGTTTAGCATGGAGGTTTTCGGGATTCCTGTTCCGGAGTTCCTTAACTGTATCGACACCTGCAGCTTCCAGTAGTTCTGAAAACTGTGTGCCTATACCTTTAATCCTGAACAAATCGGCCATGTTAACCCATTTCAAAATTTTCCCCTCATCAATTCCTGTAGCTTCAGCCAGCGCTTTTCGTCCTGATTTTGTGGCACCTTTTTCCAACAAATCTTCAACAGTATTAACACCTGCATTGGAGAGTTTTTCAGAAAAAACCGGTCCAATCCCTTCAATTTCTGCAATCTTTTTTCCCATAATAAAAAATTTTTAGTTGGATTAAACTTAGACTAAAAGTACAAAATTTATCAACAAATGATCAAAATAAACTATAATTTTATTCAGATAAATTTATAACCATTGGACATTAAAATCACCATAATACTTTGAAAGTCAAAAATCATGCATCGGTCAAGTCAATTTTTTATTGTTTGGCTAACAAATAAGAAGACAATTAAATATAAATTTGCATAAACCATAAATACTGCATGCATGGAACTAAAAGAGAAATTTATCAGCAGCATCAAATCGGGCTATACATTTAAAGGAAATTCAATCCTTTTGGGTTCGGCTATTTTGAATGGTGACCAGGAAACCGGTTGTCAGGTTAAAATTCCGCTTCGCACCTTAAACCGACATGGATTAATTGCAGGGGCAACCGGCACAGGTAAAACAAAAACGCTCCAGGTAATAGCAGAGGAACTTTCGATGGCTGGAGTACCAACTTTACTTATGGACGTAAAGGGCGATCTTAGCGGGATTGCAGCACTGGGCACACTTAACTCAATAATTGAAAAGCGTACGGCAATAATTGGTATGGAATGGAAACCAAAAGGATTTCCTTCGGAACTTTTAACCATTTCGAGCGAACCGGGCGTAAAACTTAGGGCAACGGTATCTGAATTCGGCCCTATCTTGCTGGCCAAAATTCTCGATCTGAACGACAACCAGACCGGTGTCCTTTCCATGATATTCAAATATTGCGATGATAAAGGTTTGCCGCTGCTCGACCTGAAAGACCTGAAAACTGTTATACGATATATACAGGAAGATGGAAAAGCTGATTTTCTGAAAGAATATGGTTATTATCAGGTTGCTTCTGTAGGAACCATTATGCGCAATATATCAAGTCTCGAACAACAGGGAGCTACCCGGTTTTTCGGAGAGCCTTCGTTCGACATTTTCGACTTGATGCGTACCAACGAAGAGGGGTTTGGAATGGTCAACATTTTGAGGATAGTTGACATTCAGAACAATACTGCAATGTTCTCTACTTTTATGCTATGCCTGCTTGCCGAAATATTTCAGAAAATGCCCGAAAGAGGCGATGCAGATCAACCTGAATTGGTAATATTCTTCGATGAAGCCCACCTTATATTTAAAAATGCATCAAAAACTTTACTCGATCAGTTTGAAACAACCATTAAGTTGATCCGCTCAAAAGGGGTTGGGATTTTTCTGATAACCCAGTCGCCCGATGATATCCCTGCCTCAATTTTAGGACAACTTGGCTTGAAAGTTCAACATTCGTTAAGGGCTTTTACCGCCAAAGACCGTAAAGCCATTAAATCGGCTTCCGAAAATTATCCGGTTTCGGAGTTTTATAAAGCCGATGAACTTATAACCAGTATGGGGACCGGCGAAGCAATGGTTACTGCCCTTGATGAAAAAGGAAGGCCAACACCGCTTGTTCATACTTTAATCAGGCCACCTATGTCGAGAATGGATGTACTTTCTAATGAAGAAATTTCCAATTTGGTTGAATCATCGAGGCTAGTAAAAAAATACAACAAAGACATCGACAGGGAAAGTGCCCACGAACTTTTGCTCGAAAGGATTGAAGAGGCTCAGAATCTGGAAAAGCAGAGGGCTGAAAGAGAATCCCAAAAAAGTTCATCTGCCCCTTCAACAGCAAGAAGGAGTTCAAGAGGGGTGGGTACTTTTGAGAAAATAATGAAAAGTCCTGTAACCACCACCATTGCGAGGGAAGTAACACGTGGAATCTTAGGCGTTCTGGGGCTTAAAACACTTGGAACCATGACGAGGAAGGCCACCAGTACAAGACGGAGCACTACCAGAAGATGAAACGAATACAAAAAACAAATGCTGCTTTTGCAGCATTTGTTTTTTCTATGATTATTGTTATAAAATTAATTCCGTAGCATTAGTTTTGATGTCCGTGTTGAACCTGCTTCGGTAACAATCCTGAGCAGATAGACACCATTGGGCACATTTTCGAGAACCACCTGATACCTGGCAACAGGGGCCTGAAAACGTTTTGCATAAACCACAACGCCTGCAATATTGGTAATCCTTAATTCCTGGATGGCATGGGTACCTGCTTCGATGTTGACCCTCTTGTCAGTTACGGGATTTGGGAAAATTCTTACATCGCTAAAGCCATTGATTTCACTTGCCGATTGCCCCAATACCTCAGTCGAGTTACCCTGCCAGCTACTGGTCTGGGCATCAAGTCGGGAAAATCCAACGAACAAAAACAATATAAGAAGTAAATATTTCATCAAATCTTCAATAATTCAGACATATATAAGACTTTCAAAAATAATGCCTTTTTTTTAATATAGACACATTATTTTAAAAAAAGTTTCGTTGCACGATCCAAATCTTCGGGTGTGTCAATTCCCAAAGTTTGATATTCAGTCTCGGCAACCTTTATGCGAAAACCGTTTTCGAGCCACCTTAGTTGTTCGAGCGATTCTGCGCGTTCAAGTTTGCCGGGTTTTAGCTTTGTAATTTTTTGAAGGATGTCCGATCTGTATGCATAAATTCCGATATGTGCCCAGAAGTTGAAATGGTTTATCCATTCGCTGGCGTTAATATCTCTGCAAAAGGGGATTGCAGCCCTGCTGAAATATAATGCATAGTTCTGGCTATCTAAAACTACTTTAGGTTTATTGAAGTCGAACAACTCTTCCCGATCGTGAATTTTCCTGACTAAAGTAGCAATTTCGACATCATCGGTGAAACAATCTGTAAGTTGCTTTATTTGCTCGGGCTCAATAAACGGTTCATCACCCTGTATATTTACAACCACATCAAATTGGGTTGTTTCTGAAATTTTTAATGCTGCTTCGGCGCATCTGTCGGTGCCGCTCCTGTGTTCTGCTGATGTAAGGATTGCCTGCCCCCCGAAAGACTGAACGGTTGATACGATTTCATCATTGTCGGTTGCTACCCACACCTGCCCGAGGGCAACAGATGAACGTTCGTAAACCCATTGTATCATTGGTTTCGAACCAATCTTTACCAAAGGTTTACCGGGGAACCGTGATGATTGATAACGGGCAGGGATTATTCCTATAAACTTCATAAATAGAGTTTTCGGCAAATATACAGCTTCAAATCCAAAAAATGGTTAATTGTATAATTGATGAAAAATACAACCGAAAAGTTGTAAATTTGCACACTTTTCAGTATTGACATGGATGTACAGGGAATAAAACAGAGATTTGGTATAATTGGGAATGCCCCTGGACTAAATCGAGCTATCGAGGTTGCCGTTCAGGTAGCCCCCACCGATTTGTCGGTTTTGATTACAGGTGAAAGCGGGACTGGCAAAGAAATTTTTCCCCAGATCATTCATCAATTCTCTATCCGCAAACATGGGAAATACATTGCCGTGAACTGCGGCGCCATTCCCGAGGGCACCATCGATTCCGAATTGTTTGGTCATGAGAAAGGTTCGTTTACGGGAGCTTTGGCTGATAGGAAAGGATATTTCGAAGAAGCCGACGGGGGGACCATTTTTCTGGATGAAATTGGTGAACTTCCACTCGCAACGCAGGTCAGGCTTTTGAGGGTACTCGAAACCGGGGAATTCATTAAGGTAGGTTCCTCAAAAATGTTAAAGACAAATGTAAGGGTAATTGCTGCAACCAACGTCGATCTGCCTGCCGCCATACAACAGGGTAAATTCAGGGAAGATTTATATTATCGCTTAAACACAGTTCCCATTTACATACCGCCCCTTCGCCAGCGACCCGACGATATATACCTGCTTTTCAGGAAATTTGCCAGCGATTTCGCCGACAAGTACCGAATGCCTCCAATACGTCTTGATGAGGATGCCAAACAGTTGCTTGTTTCGTACAACTGGCCGGGAAACGTCAGACAATTAAAAAACATAACCGAGCAAATTTCGATAATTGAGCAAAACCGGGATATTACAGCCAATATGCTTAAAAGCTACCTCCCGGTTTCTGGTACAGCACAATTACCGGCAATATTTAAATCGTCAAGTGAAAAAACTTTCGGGAGCGAACGTGAAATCCTTTATCAGGTTTTATTCGACATGAAAAGGGATATGAACGATCTGAAAAAGCTGGTTCTCGATCTTATGCACGAAAGGGAGGAAATTCCTGTTCCCGAAGAAAATGCGCACATTATCCGGAAATTGTATCAAAATGATAATATCGAGCTGGTAACGGAGAAAAAACCATCTCAACCGATCCAGATTGACAATTTCAATAAAGAGGATATACTTGATACCGAAGAATTTGTGGAAGAATCACTTTCACTCGAGGATAAAGAAATCGAACTCATACAAAAAGCCCTCGAAAAACATAACGGAAAGAGAAAACTTGCTGCTCAGGAGCTCGGTATTTCTGAAAGGACTCTTTACCGTAAAATCAAAGAATATAACATTGATGGCTAGCCGAATGGGTATTTCGAAATATAAGATAATTGCGATTGGGTTACTTGTCTCATTGTTCCTGTCGGTTATTACTGCCTGTAAGATTTCATATACGTTCACAGGCGCCAGTATCGCCCCCGACGTGAAAACCTTTTCGGTTTATTACTTTCCAAACCGGGCTCGCCTGGTTAATCCTACTCTTAGTACCGATTTTACCGAAAAACTCAAAGAAAAACTTTTAAAACAAACCTCGCTCAGGGAAATTACCGAAAACGGTGATCTGATTTTTGAAGGTCAGATTACCGAATACGAAGTTCGTCCGATGGCCATCCAGAAAGAAGATATGGCCGCACAAAACAGATTGACCATAGGCATCCGTTTGAAATTTACAAACAACCGCGATCACGAGCAGGATTTCGACAGAACTTTTACCGCTTTCGAAGATTTCGCAAGCAACCTTAGCCTGAATGATGTTGAGAGCAGTATTGTGCCCGATATAATCGAAAAGTTACTGGATGATATTTTCAATGCTACAATAGCCAACTGGTAAATGAATATAAACGATTTTATACAATACCTGAAAAACCCCGGGCTGCTCAATGCAGATACGCTCACGGAATTGGAAAAATTTGCTGAAGATTATCCTGCATTCGATTTAGGGTGGGCTGTTTTGCTCAAAAACTATAAAAATCTCCAGCATGAAAATTACTTGCATCTTCTCCCAAAGGTTTCCATCAGAATTTCCGACAGAAAATGGCTGAAAAAATTTCTCGAGATGCCTGTTGGATATATTGAAACCGAAAAGCCGGAGTATCTTTCTATTGAAGATTATTTCACGGATAGCCAGGCAGATATACATCAAAAAAATGAACCAATACAAAGTGGTAAAATGTCGCTGATCGAGAATTTTCTGGCAAATGGAGGGAAAATCGAACGAAAAGCGGGAAAATTGCCCGAGGCATCGGCTACAGACCTTTCTGAGAAAGCGATTACCGTAAATGATGATATTGTAACAGAGACTTTTGCCAACATACTGTATGATCAGGGGAATCTTGAAAAGGCCATGGATGCATTTAAAAAATTAAGTTTGAAATATCCCGAAAAAAGTATTTACTTTGCAGCCCGCATTGAAGAAATTCAATCAAAACTCGATCATTAAGTAAAAAGATTTTAATATGTACACTTTAATTACAGTATTGATATTTATCATTTGTGTTTTACTGGTGCTGATTGTACTGGTTCAGAACTCAAAGGGTGGCGGTTTGGCCAGCAACTTTCAGGCTTCTACCCAGGTTATGGGCGTTCGTAAGACCGCCGATTTTCTCGAAAAGGCAACCTGGACACTTGCCGGGGCTTTATTGTTTCTATCCATTATGGGTTCGGCTTTCATACCGCGTGGCCAGGCCGGCGTTGAACGTTCGATGGTACA
>CAZMDP010000122.1:0-6236 GCA_964565015.1 uncultured Prolixibacteraceae bacterium
ACTAACCTCCCTGGCAATGGAGCGCCTATTTCGCTCGATGCCCTCGACCAGATATCGGTAAACATTACTCCATTTGATGTGCGACAGAGCGGTTTTATCGGTGCTTCGGTCAATGCTGTAACCCGTTCGGGTAGCAACGAATTTACAGGATCGGTATACACCTATATGCAGAACGAGAAATACAAAGGCAATAAAGTAGGCGAAAATACTTTCGAACGCAGTCCATCGAGTTACGAAATGTATGGTATGCGTTTAGGTGGTCCGATCATTCAGAACAAACTTTTCTTCTTTTTAAGTTTGGAAACCGAAAACAGTATGGTTCCAGGCCCCTCGAGGGTTGCAGCAACTCCTTCGAAACCGGCCGATTATGCCAACAATATTGCCCGTCCCACTGAAGCTGAAATGGATATGATCAGCAAATACCTGCGCGATACTTATGGATATGAAACAGGCCCATATCAGGGTTATTCGTTTGAAAGTCCGGGAAGAAAAGTACTTGCCCGTGTTGACTGGAACATCAATCAGTTTCATAAATTCAATATACGGTACAGTTATATGATGAGTAAGGATCCTTCCAATCCAAGTACATCTTTTTCACCGTTTTCTTCTCTTTATACCGGAAACCGTCAGGCTATGGATGCAATGTGGTTTAAAAATTCGGGGTATTATCAGGAAAGAAACTTCAGTTCGGCCGCCGCTGAGTTAAACTCCTTATTAGGGGGCGGTAAATTCGCCAACAAGCTCAGGTTTACCTATTCATTCCAGGATGAGCCAAGAAGTACTGAAGGTAAGATTTTCCCGTTTGTTGATATCCTCAAGGACAACAGGGTATTCACATCATTCGGTACAGAACTTTTCTCTTATGGTAACCTTCGCGAAGTGCGGACCATTACCATTAGCGACGATATATCGTGGTCGTGGGGTATTAACAACATGACTGCCGGGCTTCAGTATGAGCACAACCATACCAAAAATGGCTTTATGCGCTTTGGAACAGGTTTTTATGTATTCGATTCATGGGATGATTTCGTAAATGGAAAATTACCCCGAAATTATGGGATAACATTCTCGAATACCCCAGGTTACGAACAGGCCTTCCCAAGGTTTAATTTTGGCCAATACACAGCCTATATTCAGGATGAAATCAATGTTAATCCTCATTTGAAAGTTACTGCTGGTTTCAGGGTTGATTTACCTACCTATTCACAGCCTGTTGATGAGCATCCAATTATTGCCACTTTAACTTTTGGCGATAAAAAATACAGCACAGCCACCTTACCTAAATCAAGGGCTTTACTTTCACCTCGCGTCGGTTTTAATTACGATATTTTAGGCGACCGTTCGTTGATTGTTCGTGGAGGATCGGGTGTATTTACCGGCCGTATTCCATTTGTTTGGATTGTGGGCCAGGTAGGCGATGCAGGTATGATCCAGACTACGCAAACCTATTCAGGTGCAAACGTTCCAGGACCTTTCAAACCTGAAATCAATGCGTATTATCCGGCTACCCAACCGCCGGTCGGTACAATTGTTCCCGGTACATTTACCATTATCGACAACGATTTTAAAATGCCACAATCGTGGAAAAGCAGTTTGGCACTCGATGCTCGCTTACCATGGGACATAAAAGGAACTATTGAAGGAATTTATAACAAAGACTTTAATACTGCCTTTTTCATGAACCGTGGTTTAAAAGGTGAAGCAAATATGAATATTGCAGGTTATCCCGATAACCGCATTATTTATCCTTCAACCAATCCACCAAAATACTACCAGCTCCACACCAATGGAGTTATTACAACCGCAAATGGCACCGGCGTAGGAGTTTCTCCAATAGTTCTCGAAAACAGAAAGGGAGGTTATTATTATTCGGTTACTGCAAAACTTGAAAAAGATTTCGCTAACGGTTTTGCTGCCATGGTGGCATATACCCGCAGCGAAGCTAAAAATCTTGTAGATGGAGCCGGCGACCAGGCTGCATCGGCATGGAATGGAAACGCCAACGTAAATGGGGCAAATAGTGCCGAATTAAGCTATGCCAGCTATGTAATTCCTCATAAAGTTATCGGTTCGGTTTCGTACCGTATCGAATATCTTAAACATGCAGCAACATCTGTATCGCTGTTCTATGATGGCGGTCATCAGGGGCGTTTCTCATACGTTTATTCGGCTAATATAGTTCGTGATGGTGCAGGTTCAAACAACCTTATCTACGTTCCGAAAGATCCATCCGAAATTGTATTTGTAAACCAAACGGTTGCAGGTACAGTCTGGACCGCCCAGGAGCAGAGCGATGCTTTCTTTGCTTACATAGAGCAGGATAAATACCTGAGAACCCGCAAAGGCCAGTATGCCGAAAGAAACGGAGCATTGCTTCCATGGACAAATAGGTTTGATGTAAAAATTCTGCAGGATTTCTTCGTTAATGTTGGAGGCAAGCGCAATACCATCCAGTTGAGCCTCGATATTCTGAACGCTGCAAACCTTGTTAATAAAGATTGGGGTAAGGCATACTTCTTTAACCAGAACAATATACTTACTCCGACCAACCAGAATGCAGTGGTAGCTGGCGGTACGGTTAAACCTACCTACAGGCTTAACCCGTTGAATAACCAGATGATCAAAGAAACTTTCCGCGACAATATCGGGTACGCTTCTACGTATGCCATGCAGTTTGGTATCCGCTACATTTTCAATTAATCAATTCATATTACCTCTTAAAAAAGGAGCCTGCGGGCTCCTTTTTTTGTGCTTTCAATTCAATTATATCCCATGAAATCTATCGCAGCATCATTTTTCTGAAAGATAATTGTCAATTTTAAAAATGTAAACACCTGAATTATAACACAATAATATTGCAAAACAAAAAAATGAAAAAATATTTAATACTATGTGATACATAGTACCAAATAATATATATATATTTGCAGTACATATTTCAGGGTAAATAAAGGTATATTCTTAAAAAAAGTTCTTTACGAATTGTAACACATTGATAATTAAATTGACAGATAATAGAAACAAAACAGGAAAATGAAATAATAACAAAGCCATGAAAACAATTAATGATGAAGGGATTTCAAACTGGAACAAAGGTAACCGGAACCATCCCTACCCGGTAGAAAGGAAGCTACAATATGAATATTGAAAACACAAAAGCCCAGATGAGAAAGGGTGTGCTGGAGTACTGCATTTTACTGGTGCTCGACGGCAAACCCCTTTATGCCAGCGACATCATACAAGAACTGAAAGAGGGAAAAATGATTGTTGTTGAAGGTACGCTCTATCCTTTGCTCACCCGTTTAAAGAACGACGGGTTACTCACTTACAGGTGGGAAGAATCGAACCAGGGGCCACCCCGAAAATACTACGAATTGACCGATTCCGGACGTAAATTCCTGAACGAACTCGAAGAATCGTGGCGCGAACTGGTCGAAGCCGTTTCAAAGATTAAAAGCCATAAATCGTTATAAATGAACAATTAAACAATTTACATATCATGAAAAAAACTTTCACCATTAATATAAGCGGAAACATATTCCACATTGAAGAAGATGCCTATGAAAAACTTCAGGGTTATCTGATCAAACTGAAAAATCATTTCGGTAACAGCAACGAGGCCCGTGAAATTATTGCCGACATTGAGAGCAGGATAGCCGAACTGTTTGCTGAGAAAACACGTGAAGACGATAAGGTCGTAACCCTCGAATTGGTTGAGGAAGTAATTTCCACCATGGGTTCGCCCGAAGATTTTGAAAAGCAGGAACCCATCGAGGGGCCGCTTTCGCTATCGGCAAAAGGTAAACGCCGGTTGTATCGCAGCCCCGACAGCAGGGTTATTGCAGGAGTTTGCGGTGGACTTGGGTCTTATTTCAAAATCGATCCGGTAATTGTAAGGATATTGTTTGTTCTTCTGTTTTTTGCAAATGGGGTTGGATTACTTGCTTATATTATTCTTTGGATTGCAGTTCCGCGTGCCGTAACCACTTCACAAAAGCTCGAAATGCGTGGCGAAGAGGTTAATGTAAGCAATATCGAACGCTCGTTGCGCGACCAGGGTCAGGCCGATGAACCGGTTACAGTTGATGAAGCGCCCCAGGATGAAATGGCCGTTACTGCGGCAGGTAGCACCAAAACTTACCGGAAGGAAGCTGTTTCGGGAAAAAAAGAGCGTGATACTTCGGCCGATATCGGAAAGTCGATACTGCGGATAATTGCAGTTCTGTTTGGGGCATTTTTTATGGTTACCGGTTTTCTTGGGTTGGTTGGCTTAATTTCGACCGCTATCGTCGGGCAATCGCTGGTAGGTTCGTGGCCGCTGCTTTGGTCGCCCGATATTCAGATTTCGGGGTTCCTGGGGCATTTTGTTTCGCCGGGTGCGTTAACATTAGGAATCCTTTCCCTGGCTTTCATAATAGGACTTCCTTTGCTGGCCATGTTTTTTATCGGATCAAAACTCGTATTCAGCTATAAAACCAATAACACGGCCATTGGCCTTGCTATGACCGGATTATGGCTGATTGCCCTGGTTACGCTATTAGTGGTTTCGGCAGGCGAAGCAAGCAACTACAAAAGCCAGACTACCCTTACCAACAGCGAAACCATATATTGCGATACTTGCCCTACATTGTATCTGAGGCTTGCCGATGACCGTTATGCCGGATATCCCGAAGCCGATTGGGAACTCGACCGTTTCAAGGTTGTTCAGGTTGACGGCAAAAATATATTGCTCGGAAAGCCCCGGTTCGATATCGAAAAATCGAATACCGACGATATTGTGCTGGTGTTCAGGAAAAAGTCGAGGGGCAAAACCCAGGCCGACGCCAATGAAAACATTCAGGAAATAATTTATAACTATCAGGTTAACGATTCGTTATTGATTTTTGATCCGTGGTTCCTTACCGGAAAAGAGGGGCAGTGGCGCGACCAACGGGTCGATATAACCTTAAAACTGCCGGTCGGAAGATCGGTTTACCTGAGCAACGAAATGGTGAAAATTATCTACGATATAGAAAATGTATCGAATACCTGGGACCGTGAAATGGTTGGAAAATATTGGGAAATGCGCCCCGACGGACTTGCTGTGAAGGAATTTCCACCAATTCAAAACCACAAATAAATCAAATCCTCATTGTGTTCTATTCCCCATTGGTGGTGCAACTTCTCAATAGCTTCAAAATTGTGGTAAGTACCACCAATATGTTTTTTTAACAAGCTCTTATCGTATTTGCTGTAGGCATCACCATCAACGGTAAGGTCAGTAATTTTTCCTTTTTCAGCTTCAAAATGGAGGTAAAGTGATTTTTCTTTCCATATACTTTCATTGCAAAAACGGTATGCTGGTGAATATCCAAACTGCCATTCCCATGTTTCAAATTTTTCGGATGATAGTTTCCTGATTATCTGTTCTTCTTCGGGAGGGATTTTAAATGGCTGGTTATCAACCGATGAATCAAACTGAAATTGCAGTAATAAACGGATAAACTCTTCAACCACCGGTGGATTGTCGAGAAATTCAGAAATGTTAACCACTACGCTCCGGTTCGATTGAACCGCCTTGCTTTCATATTTTCCCGGAACAACCCGTATGGCATTACCCAGTTTTTGCAGATCGGAATTATACAGCAACGTTCCGTGGTGCAAAACCCGGTTTTTATATACATGTTCGGCATTGCCCGAAATTTTGCGGTTATCGACCAGAAGGTCGTTCCTACCTGAAGTTACGGCGGTTACACCTAGCGAAGCAAGTGCATCAACAACAGGCTGTGTAAACCGTTTAAAACTGATTTCGTGCGGGCCCGACACGTTTTTGATAAAGGTGAAATTAACATTCCCTTTGTCGTGAAACACGGTTCCGCCACCCGAAATGCGCCGTGCAACCCTGATCCCGTTCTCCCTGACATAGCGGTAGTCGATCTCGCCCATGGCATTCTGGTGTTTGCCAACCACAACCGTATCAATACTCTGCCAAAGCATAAAAATATCTTCTGAATAGTTTTTCAGAAGATACTCTTCGGCTGCCAGGCAAAAATATGGGTCGGTATTTTCAAGAAACAAACACAGCATTATGGCTTAATTTATCTGCGAAGGTAATCGGGTTTCACAAATAAAATAAACTCATGCCGCTAAAATTCGATAAGAATTCCAATTGTTGGTAAAACCGTTCCGGTGGTATTTCTTACCGACCGTAACTGATATCGCTGCCCGTTATCGGTTAGGATAAAATTCCCGTCAGC
>CAZMDP010000123.1:0-6192 GCA_964565015.1 uncultured Prolixibacteraceae bacterium
TTTTGTGCTCACAGCCATCATTATTTTCTGGTCGGCATGTACCGCACTTACCGCTGCCGTGCGGAACTACATACAGCTGCTGGCAGTGAGGTTTGTATTCGGTGCGGGCGAAGCAGGGGCATTTCCTGCTTTATCGAAGGTAGTATATAACTGGTTTCCGTTAAAAGAAAGGGGAATTGTTCAGGGGATAAATTTCTCCGGCTCGCGCATTGGCGCGGCCTTTACGCTGCCGCTGGTTGCCTGGATGATTTCAGAAATCGGATGGCGCTGGTCGTTTATTCTTGTTGGCCTTGCGGGAGCTGCTTATGCGGTTTTCTGGTATTTCGTATTCCGCGATAAACCTGAGGATTCAAGGTGGATCAGCCAAAAGGAGAAAGAATTTATCATTAAAAACAGACAACAGCCAACTGTGGGCGAATTGCCGCCTTTTTCGGTGCGAACCCTGATCAAATCGGGTAATATGTGGCTGGCTATGGGGCAATACATCTGCAGCAATTTTACCTTTTATTTTACGCTCACCTGGATGCTCCCCTATATTGCCGACCGTTTCCAGATCAATATCATTCAGGCAGGAATGTACTCTATGTTCCCGCTTTTGTCGGGCGCATTGGGCAACTGGGTATCGGGCTGGCTGGTCGATTTGATTTATACCCGTAGCAAAAATCTGAAAAAATCGAGGCGGATACCTGCTATTGCAGGTTTTTTCCTGGCTTCATTGGGAATGGTGATGGTTACGGTGGTGCAAAGCCCGGTAGTGGCTGTGGTATTTATGTCGATTGCCATTTTTGGAGCCGATATGACCCTAAGTCCGTCGTGGTCGTTCTGCATCGATATATCGAAAGAGCGGGCCGGGGTAATCTCCGGAACCATGAACATGGCCGGCAACCTGGGCGCTTTTGTTACCATTATTGCCTATCCTTACCTTTTTGCGGCAACCAACAGCCATGTCCCATTCTTTTATATCTGTTCCATTCTTTCAATTCTGGCCATTGTGATGTGGTCGTTTATGAAACCGGATAAACTTCTGTTTAACCACAGTAATTAATTCATTCATTTATTAAATTGCTTTCAGTCATTTAAACTCATTTATATGAAATTAGCATTAAACACCCTCGTTTACGAAGTGGGCAATAAAGGCCCGGATGAATCGCTCAGGGCAGCCGTAAAATATGGTTTCCGGTATATCGAATATGCAGGAATCCGGAAAGGCAATCCCTTGACAATGACATCTGAACATCGTAAAGAAGCTATAAGGATTATAAAAGACAACGGTATTCACAGTACGCAAATGCTGATGGTGGCCACCAAAGATACTGCCCACCCCGATCCGAAAAAGCGTGATGCCGTTTTCGATTATATGAAGGCCTGCGCCGATTTTCAGATGGAACTGGGTGGCCGCCAATTACTGGTTTGCTGGGGTGGAGGACTTTACGAACTGGGTACTTCGCCGGAACAATCGTGGTTGTATATGGTCGATAATGTTGGCCGTTTTGCCCAATGGTGTCTCGATAAAAACCTTCTGGTGGGCATCGAACTCGATCCACATGTGTATTTCATCTGCAACAACACCTATAAACTGGCCAAAGCTGTTGAAGATATCGGGCTGCCCAATGTCTATCCAAATGTAGATGTGGGCCATCTGGTAATTACCCGCGAAGAGCCTGCTCAACTCGAAAAACTGAAAAGCCGGATTTTGCATGTCCACCTGAGCGAAACCGAAAGTTTTGCCCATACCAACAGCATTCTTGGTACCGGTGCCGTTCCTTTCAGGCAATATGTTGACAAATGTCTCGAACTTGGCATTGAAGAGAATTGCGCCAGGTTGGGCGAACCTTGCGTAGCTGGTATTGAAATGGGCAGCGAGGCAAGTGGAGGTTTTGTTGAAGACCCCGATTTCTGGGTCGAAGAGAGTCTGAGGTTTCTGGAGAAAGAATTGCCGCATGTAACCCGGTAACCTTGTTTAACGAATAAGAATGAAATATTAAGCTCAGTTTAAACTTTTGATTGTGTTTTAACATGAAGATTTGTATCGACTGCGACGATGCAGCAGTAAACCTGAAGAAAATTTTGTACGATCATCTGAAAAGCAAGGGGATCGATATTACCGACCTTAACTATTCGGCCACCCACGAAAATGCCATGTACCCCGAAATCGGCTACAACCTGGCCAAAGAAATCCAGGCCGGGAATTACGACCGTGGAATCAGCATCTGTGGCACCGGATTGGGCATGGCCATGATTGCCAACAAAGTGGAAGGTGTTTATGCCGGAACCTGTCACGATGTATATTCTGCCGAAAGGTTACGAAAAAGCAACGATGCCCAGATCATCACCATGGGCGAACGGGTAATCGGTCCCGAACTGGCCAAAACGGTTATCGACGCGTGGCTGGTATCCGAGTTCCAGGGTGGGGGCTCTACGGCTAAAGTTCAGCAAATGCGCCATCTGGAAAAAAAATCGTTCCATCCATCAGAATAAAACATTAAGTAAACTTATAACATTTAAACCATGCAAAAATTTATAAACGATCCATCGAAAGTGGTCGATGAAATGCTCGAAGCCTTTCTGAAAGTGCATTCCGACCTGGTCAGCCCAACCGAAAATGAGCGGGTTATCAAATACAAAAATGCCCCTGTTGCGGGGAAAGTAGGCATCGTTACCGGCGGAGGGTCGGGCCATAAACCGGCGTTTATCGGGTATTGCGGACGCAATATGGTGGATGCCGTGGCAGTGGGCGAAATTTTCTCTTCGCCTCCGGCGCAAATGTTTTACGATGCCATAAAAGCCGCCGACAGTGGCAAAGGTGTGGCAGTTTTGTACGGCAACTACGCCGGCGACAATATGAATGTGGCCATGGCCATGGAAGAGGCAGCCGATGAAGGCATTGCCGTGAAAAAGGTGGTTGCCAACGACGATGTACCCTCGGCTCCGAAGGGCGAGGAAGCCAAACGGCGTGGCGTAGCCGGCGAAATCCTGATGTGGAAAGTGGGTGGCGCCAAAGCAGCTATGGGTGCTTCGCTCGACGAAGTGATTGCCGCTGCACAAAAAGCCATAAACAATACCCGAAGCATGGGGATTGGCCTTTCGCCCTGCACCATACCCGAGGTTGGGCATCCGAATTTCACCATCGAAGAGGGTAAAATGGAAGTGGGCATAGGTCACCACGGCGAACCGGGTATCGAAATTGCCGACCTGGAACCGGCGGCAAAAATTGCTCAACGGATGTGTGATGTGATCTTACCCGACCTTCCTTTTGAAAGTGGCGATGAAGTGGTGGTGCTTATATCGGGCTTAGGCTCGACACCTGTAATGGAGCAATACATTGTGTATAACGATATTGAAAAAATTCTTACCGCAAAAGGAATAAAGATTTACCATTCGTATGTGGGAAATTATTTCACCTCGCTCGAAATGGCCGGCATTACCTGTACCGTCATGAAACTCGACGATGAATTGAAAGAATGTATTGATTATGAATGCGATTCGGTCGGGTTGCGGCAATTTCAGCGATAAACATGAATACCGGTAAGCGAAAAATTAATTACACCTGTTTAATTCAATACAAATGCAGACTTTTACAAATCAGCAAGGCGCTGTAATTATCGAAAACCTGATTACCACAATTCAGGAAAACAAACAATATCTGAGCGATATTGACGGATTGATCGGCGATGGCGACCACGGCATAAACATGAACAAAGGCTTTACCATGTGCAGGGAGGAACTGGAGAAAAACCCCGGTGACCTGGCACATTCGGCAAAAATTTTATCAAAAATACTGATGATGAAAATAGGCGGCTCCATGGGGCCGCTTTATGGAAAAATGTTTAAAGGTTTTGCCTCCCAACTGGAAGGCAAAAATGATATAGATATCCACGTATTTGGAAATGCCCTGAATGCCATGCTCGAAGCCGTACAATCCATTTCGCCCGCTCAGCCCGGCGATAAAACGCTGATTGACACCCTTCAACCGGCTGTTGTTGCATACAAAAAAGCTACTGAAGAGGACAAAACTTTTTCGGAAGCATTGATTGAAATGAAAAACGCCGCCATTGCCGGACGCGAATCCACAAAAGATATGGTTGCCCGGCTCGGCCGTGCCAGCCGTTTGGGTGAACGTTCCAAAGGGGTTTTGGATGCTGGGGCAACTTCGTGCTGCCTCATCATCGAAACAATGGCCAATTCAATAGCGGATTTATTAAAATAATCATTCAAAAGAAATTTATGTCTGAAATTAAACAGGGAGTAATTATCGGTTTCCTCGGTAAAACACAGGATCGTTTTTCGGAGTACCAGAAACCGGTTACTACAAAAGAAAAACTCGAAGTAGTTTCAAAAATCGATGGATTTACGGGTGTCGAAATGGTTTTTCCGTATGAAACCGGTGAGCCTGAAGAAACCAAACAGTGGATGGATGAATTCGGATTGGAATTCGCGGCGATTAATGTAAATATCAAAAAAGAAACAGAATGGGTTCCGGGCGCCCTCTCCCGACCAGATAAAGCCATACGCGACAGAGCTGTTGCCATGATTAAAAAAGCCAAAGACTTTGCAAATAAAGTCGGCGCACCGCATGTAACCTGTTGTCCGCTCAGCGATGGCTACGACGTGCTGTTTCAAATTGATTACAAAAATGCCTGGAAGTATATGGTGGAAACCATTGGCGAGGCTGCAAGTTACCTGCCCGAAATTCCACTTTTCATTGAACCCAAATATTCCGAAACCCGTGTACATTGCCAACTCGACTCTACAGCAAAAGGATTGCTGTTGTTAAAAGAGGTTCAGTGTAAAAATACCGGTATTACCCTCGATATGGGCCATTCGCTGCAAAGCCAGGAAAATCCGGCGCAAGCTTTATCCTTGATCTACGAAAGCGGTTTTGATGCCTACATTCACACCAACGACAACGACACCAAAGCCGACTGGGATTTGATTGGTGCAAGCCGCCATTTTCTGCATTATGTTGAATTGATGTACTGGGCACAGGAGTATGGTTACAATAAATATTTTACCACCGATGCTTCGCCGCGTATTTTCAACGTAATTGAGTTTTTCAACAGACATTCTGAAATAACCATTGGCGCCTATAATCTGGCAAAATCATTAAACCGGGATCAAATTCGGGAAATGATGCGCACCGAAGATTACAGTGGCCTGATGAAAATAGTAAACAAAGAAATTTACAGGGTCTAATATCAACCAATAAATATTACCATGAACAAAATTATTCCTTTATTTTTATTTGCCCTTTTGTTTTCATGCCACACAAACCGGATTAAAAATATCGTGATAGAGGGCGAGCTGAAGCAATGGCACAAAATTACCCTCGTCATTCCGGGGCCCGAAACATCGGAATATGCCCGTATTAACCCGTTTCTCGACTACAGGATCGAAGTTACCTTTACAAATGGAAATCAATCTATTACAGTACCCGGATTTTATGCAGCCGACGGCAATGCCGCCGAAACATCGGCCGAATCGGGCAATGTGTGGAAAGTAAGGTTCAGGCCCGATATGACCGGCGAATGGCAGTATAAAGTATGGTTCCGCGAAGGGAAAAACATAGCAGTGGCCAACAACCCCGATTATGGCAAACCATTGCCTGCCGACGGAATGGCCGGTTCGTTTACGGTTGCCGCCTCCGATAAAACCGGTAACGATTTCAGGGCAAAAGGCAGGCTCGAATATGTGGGCGAACGCTATTTAAAGTTTTCGGGCAATGGCGAGTGGTGGATTAAAAACGGAGCCGACAGTCCCGAAAATTTTCTTGCTTTTGCTGATTTCGACCAGACCTACCGTTACGGTGAGCATGCAATTGAGCGTGAAGGAGAGGCCAATCCAAAAGATAACATACATCATTACGAACCACACCTGCAGGATTGGGCCCCTGGCGATCCTACATGGCAGGGGGGCAAAGGCAAAGCCATAATAGGGGCTATAAACTACCTTGCATCAAAAGGGGTTAACGCGCAATATATGCTCACCATGAACATTATCGGCGACGGAAAAGATGTATGGCCATACAGTGACCATAACGAGCGTTATCGCTTCGATTGCAGCAAACTCGACCAATGGGAAATTGTTTTTGACCACATGCAGGCAAAAGGATTGATGCTACATTTTGTATTACAGGAAACCGAAAACGAATGCCTGCTCGACATGGGCTTTACCGAAGTACAGCGCAAGGTTTAC
>CAZMDP010000124.1:0-6182 GCA_964565015.1 uncultured Prolixibacteraceae bacterium
TGGCGATACTGGTTATTTAGCTATTCTTGAAGACATAAGTCAACGTAAGGAGAACGAAGCAAAAATAAGGGCATATCAGGAAAACCTTGAAGAAATGATCAGGGCAAGGACCCAACAACTCGAAAACAGCAACCGGGAATTAAGCAAACTTTTCAAAGCTGTTGAACAGAGTCCCTCAACTGTAGTAATTACTGACAAAAATGGGAATATCGAATATGTCAATCCACGGTTTTGTGAAATTACAGGCTATTCATACGACGAAGCAATTGGAAACAATCCAAGAATATTAAAAACTGATGATACTCCAAAAGAGTATTATAAGGAGATGTGGGAAATCATTTCGTCGGGGAAACCATGGTCAGGACAATTTAAAAACCGAAAAAAAAACGGGGAAATATTCTGGGAACTCTGTTCAATTGCCCCTATTTTCGACAGCAACAACGAAATTACGCACTATGTGGCCGTTAAGCAGGATATCACCGAAAAAATACTGGCCGAAGAAAAACTCAGAAATTACACCAGGGAACTCGAAATATTCAATCAGACCATGGTTGACCGCGAACTGCGTATGATTGAAATGAAAGAGGAAGTCAATCAACTTTGCCGTAGTCTGGGTATCCCCGAAAAATATTCCACCAAATGGGAAATGTAATCTGTATGGAATGGACACTTTAGAACTGATAGAAAACTTAACCGTATTGATAGCGCTTAGCCTGCTGTTTACTTTCATATTACGTTACCGTAATATGTCGAGGCTAACCGGACAATTCCTGGCAGGGATACTTTTTGGGGGAGTTGCAGCCTTTGGGATACTTTATTCATTTATACTGGAGACTGGAATTATTTTCGATGGAAGGTCGGTTATTTTACCCATGGCAGGTATTTTTGCAGGTTGGCCTGCAGCCTTACTTGCAGCAATCATAGCTTCCATAGCAAGATTAATAATTGGTGGTGCAGGCATTGTGCCGGGCTTACTTACTATTCTGTTCGCCTCGTTTTTTGGAATAGTTATCGGAATTTTACGCAAAAAATATCAAGTTATCAATCATCCGTTTGGGTTCTTTTTGGCAGGGCTGGTTATACATATATTTGTAGTTGGGATTATGATCACCCTCCCACAATCATCCAGAAGCCTTTTTTTCAGTACCATAATGCCGGCATTTCTGATTATATATCCGCTTGGTTTTACATTGTTGGCCGTATTGCTCAATTTTCAGGAAAAGAACAATGCTATCAAGGAAGAACTTATTGCCAGTGAAGAAAAGTACCAATTGCTGGCCGACTCGGCATTCGAAGCTATAATGATATCGGATGGGAAAAAAATCATAAGTCAAAATAATGCCTCACAAGCTATGCTTGGCTATACCCTCGACGAACTAAACGAAATAAATCTGCCAAACATTGCTGAAGCAGGGTTTCGGGGTCAGTTTATTGAGGCTTTGAAAAAACATACTGAATTACCAATCGCGGTAGTTTGTCATAAAAAAAACGGTGAACCCATAACAGTTGAGGTACAGACCCGAATCGTCAGCTACGAAACAAGGCTACTCAAAGCAATAGCCATGCGCGACATCTCTGAACAACAAATGGCCCGCGAAGAATTGCAACGTAGTGAGTCACTGTTCAGGGAAGCTGAAAAAGTTGCACAATTAGGTCATTGGGAATACAATATGGAAAAAAAACAATTGTATGTTTCTGATGAATGCTACACCATTTATGAAATTATAAAAGGCAAAGATAATGTAACTGTAAACAGTATTCTGAGGCAGATTCATCCCGACGACCGCCGAAGGGTTTTTGAACTTTACCGGAATGTAATCAAAACCGGTAAGATCGAAACTTTCGAAAACAAAATCATATGCAATAACAATAAAATAAAATATCTGAGGCAAGGGGTTTACAGCCAGGTAAAAGATGAAAAAATCATCCGGATTTTTGGAATTGCTTACGACATATCAGATCAGATCGCAGCTAAGGAAAAGGCGCTCGAAACACAGCAGAACCTCGAAAAAATGGTAGAAAGCCGTACCTTCGACCTTGAAAGATCGCGGAAAGCAGCTATAAACCTGTTGATGGATGCCAATGAGCAAAGGCAAAGGGCAGAGAATGCCCTTAAACAACTTGAAAAATCACATGCCGAAATTTTAAAATTATCGCAGGCAGTTGAACAGAGCCTTGCAGCAGTTGTCATTACAAATATACAGGGCGAAGTAGAATATGTAAACCAGACCTTTGTTGAATTTACCGGCTATAAAAAAGATGAAATAAAAGGCCAAAAACTTAATATTCTTCGTTCATCCGAAACAAGCGAAGATTTTTATGAAGAATTATGGAATACTATAAAAAATGGAAATAGCTGGAAAGGCGAATTTCATAATCGCCATAAATCGGGAATGCTTTACTGGGAATCGGCCGTTATCTCTCCTATTTTCAATGAAAAAAACGAAGTTGTCAATTTTGTAAAGGTTGCCCAGGATATTACCGACCGGAAACTCCTTGAGAAAGAATTGATTGATGCACGAGATAAGGCCAACCTGGCAACCCGGGCAAAAAGCGAATTTCTGGCCAATATGAGCCACGAAATCCGCACACCCATGAATGCTATTCTCGGTTTTGCCGATCTCCTCTCCTATTCACTCACCGACCCAAAATCGATCGACTACGTTGAATCGCTGAAGATCAGTGGAAAAAACCTGTTGAACCTTATAAACGATATCCTCGACCTATCAAAAGTCGAAGCAGGTATGCTGAAAATCAACAAAGACTTTGTGAGCTTCAGGCAACTCATCAGGGAAATAAACCAGATATTCTACCTAAAAGCAACCGAAAAAGGATTAAAACTAAATCTTACTATTGGGGAGGATTTTCCTGAGTTCCTCTATACCGACGAAACCCGTATGCGGCAGATATTGCTGAACCTGGTAAGCAACGCACTGAAATATACTGAAAAAGGGGAAGTTACCTTATATGCCAATGCAACAGTACCCCGGCATCCTTCAACTGATGACACCATCCAGGAGCAACTCGATATCACCATCACGGTTAAAGATACGGGTATAGGCATAAGCGAATCGTTTCAGGAGGTTTTATTTGAATCGTTTACACAGGAGGAGAGCCACGACCGTAAGAAACAAAGCGGTACTGGCCTTGGGCTGGCCATTACAAAAAACCTGGTAACATTATTGGGCGGTAAAATATCAGTAATTAGCCAACAAGGTGTGGGTAGTACCTTTACTGTTTATTTTCCAAAGGTTATAGTTTCCAACGATCAATTCCAGGGAGAAATCCATCCTGAACTTAACTGGGAAGATGTAAAATTTGCAGCATCAACAGTTCTGGTAGTTGACGATGTTGAAGATAACCTGAAGTTTTTGAGTCGAATGCTCGAATATGCCGGTATCAATGTAATTACGGCCTCGTCGGGCGAAGAAGCCCTGAATATCCTTAAATATGAATCGCCCGAACTGATAATTACCGACATCCGTATGCCCGGAATGGATGGTTTTGAACTGTTCGACTCAATAAAAAATAATGAAAAAACAAAACATATCCCGGTTATTGCTTCTTCTGCTTCGGTTTTGCACAACCAGATAACCGAAGATCTGCTGGCCAATTTCGACGGCTATCTTTTAAAGCCAATTAAGACATCGGAATTAATTAACAGTCTTATCAGGTTTCTTCCAAATACAACCTTGGTCGAAAATGTTTCTCTATCAAATGTGGATAAGGCTATGGTTTCTGTTCCATCGGGTACGATCCCTGCTCAACTTTTGACCATTCTGGAAAAAAAAGCAATGCCTTTGTGGCAACAGCTAAAGGACCGTCAACCTCTTAAAAAAGTTGAAGAATTCGGACAGTTGCTGATTGAAACCGGACGCACATGGGAAAATGAAGTGCTTATAAGTTATGGAAGCGAAATCATTCAAACGAGGAAAAGTTTCAACATCGAGGGAATGGTACGCCTGATCAGGCAATTTCCCGAACTGGTCGGCAATATAAATTCAAACGCCTAACCTGTCAGACATGGATAGAAATAAAGTATTAATCGTTGACGACAATATGAATAATATTCAGGTACTTGCCGGAATACTCGAAAACAACGGCTATGAACTTGAATTTGCACTCAACGGGCAGGACGCATTACAATGGCTCAAAGAAGAAAAATTTGATATTATACTGCTCGATATTATGATGCCGGTAATGGATGGTTTTGAGATATGTTTAAAGATTAGAAATGATGAGCGCACCAAAGAAATTCCGGTTATTTTTCTTACAGCCAAAACCGACAAGGAAAGCCTGATGCGGGGCTTCAAATGCGGGGGTAACGATTATATTTCGAAACCCTACGATCAGGGAGAATTATTGGCCCGGATCAACACTCACCTCGAGCTGAAAAGAAACCGCGATGAATTGAAACAACTTAACGCACACCTTGAAGAAAAAGTAGCAGAGCGAACAAGAGAACTTGAAAAAGCATTGAAAAAGGTGCAACAAATGAAAAAGGAACTGCAGGAACTCGATAACGCCAAATCGGAGTTTCTGAGAATCATCAGCCACGAAATTCGTACCCCTCTCAATGGGATTATGGGTTTTTCGGAAATACTTGCATCCTCAGTAAAAGATAATCATTTAAGTGAATATATTGATTTATTGGAAGTTTCGGTAAAAAGGCTCGAACGTTTTGCACTGAATGCACTTATGATTACCACACTAAGGTTAAATAAAAAACTGCCAAAGTTCGGGATTATCAGTCCCGATAAAATTATTAATAAAATAATTGATGAACTCGGTTTCCTTGCTCATAAGGTCGGTACAGAACTTATCTGCCCCCCTGAAATAACATTATATGCTGATATGGAACTATTTAGCATGTGTCTATCCAACTTATTATCCAATGCACTTAATTTTTCCCCTGCTGGGGGGGTGGTCAGGATTGAGGTAAAGAAAACCCCGACGGGCATTGCCATTTCGGTTTCGGACCAGGGCCCTGGATTTAACGATGAAGCCTTGAAAAACCTTTTCGGTTATTTTGCCAAAGGAGAAAAGCATGTTGACGGCAACGAAGGTCTTGGACTAGCGCTTTGCAGACAAATTATGCTCTTCCATCAGGGAACTATCGAAGTAAAAAACCTACCTGAACGAGGGGCCGAGGTTACAATTGAGTTTCCGCAAAAACCATTAGATAACTTTCAATAAGGTATTGATCTGTTGGCAATGACGTCCTTCATTTCTCCGATATTTCGGATATTTTCCATAATTACATACTTTATTTTTTTAATTCCTAACCTAAATTACTCATTTACATTCGTTTAGTATATGGCCGCTTTTTTGCTGTATCTCACCCGAATTATATTTGAGGATTTAAAAAGCATTGGGAAGGATGAAGAAAAAACTTCATTACGTGAGACGACCTGAAAAATGAAACCACTTCTGTTAAACAAAATAACTTTAACATTTTCGGGTAGCCTGGAAAATGAATATAATAGGGAATATTATGCCCGTTCTTTATCCATTTACCGTGTTGCCATGATTGTGGTTACCCTCCTTTATGGTACTTTCGCTCTTCTCGATTTATCGTTTGCGCGCGAATACCTTCAGCATTTTTTGATTATCCGGTTCGGAATAGTAGTTCCATTTTTAACCTTAATTGTAGTATTTTCTTTTTTCCGTTTTTTTGAAAAAATCTGGCAATGGGTTACATTTTTGGGATGCCTGGTTGGCGGTATGGGTATTATTGAAATGATCAGGCTAATCCCCGATATTGGGGTATATTACTTAGGGTTAATGTTGGTTTTTTCGGCAGGTTATTTTTTCATAAGGTTAAGGTTTTTATTGGCGTCGCTGGCAGGATTGATACTCCTTGCACTATATAATCTGGCCATGATCATTTATTCAGGTGCAGAAAAAGAAATAATCGTTGCCGGTAATTTCTTTTTTGTTTCGGCCAATCTGATCAACATGCTAGCCGCTTATTACGTCGAATATTACAACCGCAGGAATTTTTTGCTCTCACGATCACTCGAAAATAAAACCAACGACCTCGACAGACTGGTTACCGAACAGACCCGACAACTTTCGGAAAGTGAAAATAAACTCAGGAGCCTATTCTCATCGACCAACGAACTTGTAGCATTTTTCAGGGCCGATTTCAATGATCAGGGAAAAATTACAGGATATCGGTT
>CAZMDP010000125.1:0-6164 GCA_964565015.1 uncultured Prolixibacteraceae bacterium
TCATCTCTTCAGGAAGCGGTTCGGGCAGATTTATTATAGTGGAATTAATTTTTTCCCATTCAGTTTGCCTATGCGTCTGAATAATTCCAATTTCAGTTGTACGGGCTGGATCAACCATCTTTAAACCATCAATAATTATTGACGGATCAAAATCACTGGTGATGGGTATGTCAAACTCCCTCGAAATCCGGGTAATCAGTTTAAGCGCTTCATCGGGTTTGTTTAGTTCGATGGCCTGAAAAATACCAAGTGGATCGGGTAGTTGATCAACTGTGAGGCCCCTGTAACAGATAGGAATAACCGGAAGCCTTCTTGCCCATCCAGAGCCGCTTTCGAAATTTATCCATGGCCTTCTGACTGACCGTGGGCTGCACAAGGGCAAAACGGCCTTCGATCTGAGCATGGCCTCATCAATTACCTTTAACCATTGATCGCCATAATGTATATCAACAGCACTGACAAATACTTCAACCCCGGGCAATGCTTTCTCGATTGCAACTTTCAGTGATCGGGCGGGGGTCGATTCCTCTGAAATGTGACTTAAAAACAGATGCATAGTGTATTTTTTATTGAATATTATTTACCAGCAAAAAAGAGGTTCCAGTGATATAATACCATGTTTCCATTAACTCAACAACGAAGTCATAATACATGGCAGAGAAACTTTTCCGGATTTTCCCGGGCAATTATATCAAAGTCGCTACCAAACCGTTGCCTGAACTGGCGGATGTTCTCATCGAAATCATCTTCGAAAAGCAGCAGCAATGTGTAGTCTGACCCAAATAATATTCTATCTCTGATTTCGGGGTAAACCGGACTGGCAATCAGTTTGTCGATGGTATTGAATTCGGTAAAACACGACACATCGGTGTAAACATTGTACCGTTTATCTTTGAGCAGGGCAATAATGCGGTTCGACCACAGGTTCGGATTATCGGGAAAGGAAAGCGCTGCATCGAGCTGCCGGCCACCTCCAAAATGGGCCAGGTTGAGCAACAGTCTGGGATATTTTTGCGCTACTTTTTCCCATATCAGCGGGTGGTTTAAGGTAAGCGCCCGTTCATATACGGCATCCTTCTCGTGAATGGCTTTCGAAAACAACACCCTTTCGTTGTTCAGGTAATGCAATTTTCCGTTGACTTGTATGTCGCCGGTAATGAATACACTTTTGGCCAGCGTGGCAAATCCGCCGTCGGAGTTGTGGGTGGTAACCGGGATGCCATTGTCCTCGCAAAAAGCATAAAGGCCATCGCGGTTTCCTTCGGTGCCGAACAAGAGCGGGTCGGTGGGCGAATAGCCGGTTGGGCAATAGAGTTTCATCCCCACAAATAACTTTCCTTTGCCCATATTGGCTCTGGCATAGTCGGCAATCCCCGGTCTGCGCGGATCAACCGCCAGAAATGGGAAAACCATGTCCTTGTAATCCGGATGGGCTTTCAGTTCTTCAATTTGCCTGAGCTGTTCCTTCCACCCGTCGAGCGCTTTTGGCACCCTGTCGGAGGGACTCCTGAAATTATTCTCCGTTTCTTCCTCCAGTTGTTGAAACAGTTCGGTTTCCTTAATGAATTGCTCTTTTTCTTCGAGATATTCTTTGAAAAGCTGGTCTTCGCCATCGCTGGCAGCGCTGTTAAAACTTCTCGAAAGTGTGCGTGTCTGCTGCTCGATGGCACCAAACATCTCGTTCATTTCACTTTCAAAGGCTTCCCTGGCCACCTCGTCCGAACTGCGTACAACAGCATCGCGGTCGGCCGACGGGGCAAAACAATAGGTCAGATCAAAAGTGAGCGGCGTTAGTATAAACTCGCCCTTGTAGGTTTTATCCAGTTCTTCGTATATGGCAATAGAGTTTTTCCGGGTAAAGACCCGCAAAGCCTTTTTGTATCTTTTAAGCGAAGTGATCACGTTTTTCAGGCCACGGTCGGTGCCGCGGTCAAGGCTTCGCTCTTTCTGCACTTCGAGGAATTTTTTCATTTCCTTAATCATCCTGTACAGCAGCTCTTTGGCCAGAAAGTGTTTGTTGAACAGGTGGTTGTGGATGTCATAATACTTTGTCATGGATTTTTTTATTCAAATTGTTATTTAATATCACCTAAGTATTTAGTTGCGCTTTCAGTTCAGTTTTTAACTGTACCAGTTTGGCTTTGAGCGTTTCGCTCGATTTGTTCTTCTCTATCTCAAGGGCATCGGTCAAAAATTCAAGATGCTCTATTTCGGCAAAACGTTTTCCTTTCGAACCTGCAATCTTCCAAAGTCTTGTAATCTCTTTCAGAATAGATTCATACTCCTTTTTATCACCATTCCCCGAGTACTGAATAATGTACCTGCACAGCCCAATGTTGATACCAGCCAGCATGTCCCAATAGCTCATGCGTTCGTTTACCTTACAGAGAGATGCCGCTGTGGAATCGAGCATCTGCAGGGCTTCGCCCTGGGTTGGCAAATTATATGCGGGTACCAACGCGATTGAGCCGGCATGGCCGCCCCACTTGCGGACACCTGTAATTACCAGTACGCTTTCGAGCGATAGCCAGTTGGTGAGCGAGTACCAGTTCTGAACATTCGAGTATCCCTGATGATAGAAGCCGGCAGCACTGCAATAGTCTTCCCGTTTGGTACCTTTCGAAATCATTGCTTTTCTTTTATAGCTGCTGCCCATAATGTTGTAACGCTGCGCAGTGGGACTCAGTTTTATAAGGCCCTCGAGGTTTGATATTACTTTATCGAGATTTTGGAGGAACCTTTCCCTATCAGCATCCGAAAGCCCTCGTTTTTCTGTTTCCCTGTACTCTTCTATAACCAGTTTTGCCTGGGCGTTGTAGTATTTCTCGGCTACCGAAAACGAAAAAGAAGCCTCTTCCATATTAAGCAGCGAGCCAAATTTTTCGCAGGCATTTTTATAATCGCGAAGTTCGAAATACACCAATGCTTCTTTTTCGGTAATGGCAGAAGTCCTGATTTTAGCCCTGTCCACTTTTTCGGTAATGGCCTCGAGCTGCCCTATATAATCGTCGGTTGACTTATTCCCTATTTCGAGCTCATTTAACAGGTTCGAAAGATCAATTTCAGCTTCCTGGGCAATCATGTACTCCGTTCGTGTTTTTGAACGGCCACGCTGCGTTTGCCTGAAACTATAAAATGGATCGCCGTAACACTGGTAAGCTCCCCATGTATTGGTGTAACCATATTTCTCGAAAACAGCTTTACGGGCATCAAGTATGGCATCACCAAACGCATATCCATCAAACATCCGGTTATAGAAAACTTCTGCAAATTCGAGGGCGGCGCTGTCATCTACGGCCCAACCGGCTGCAACCACGCACCTGACTCCGTTCTCGATCAACTGTGTGCCAATATTGGCAGCAAGTTTATACCGGTTTTGGTACAATTCCTCGGCAGCCCCCGATATTTTCCCTATATGGCAGCAATTTACAAATACAAGTTCGGGCACAGTGCTCATCTGCTTAATCTCACGCGTTGAAAGGAACATATTGTTGCCGATTACCATTCCCGAACCGGTCGGGTTGTCTTCTTTAAATTCGCCATGCCCCGAAAGATGGATTATCCGGTAATCGTTACTGAACAGCTTTTCAATTATTTCGGATGGATTGCCTTTGAAACTGGTAACCGTATTGATACCATTCGACGAGAGCAGTTCCGACACTTTTTGTCCTTCTTTCAATGCACCGGGAAGTTGCGAAGCAAATCCCTGAAGGTCGGGGTCGGCAATTATCAGTGCATTTTCGGCCGGCGACGATTTGATTACCGGCCTGATCTTATCGGATGTCAGTTGCCTGATCATTCCGGATGAAACACAAAGGGGTTTGGTATCGGTTATATTGTCCTGTAGCAATTCCCAGGGGTATTCGGCTGTTTTGTAATCGAGTATCCAGTTTATATTCCCGTGCCGTTTCAATTGTTCCTTGAAATCGTTGGGTATCATAAGCTCAAAAATGGCTTTGGCACTTTGCGGGCTCCACCGGTTGCTGGTTGACATTTCCCTGATGGTGCCTTCGATGAGCGCCGGTGTAGTAAACAGTTCGCTTTCTTTCTCGTGGGCGCTACTTGTTGAAGCGTTAAACTTCAAACATTCGATACCCTTATTGTTTTCGTCGGATGATTCCTTCTTAACGGTTATCCGGTTCCACCAACCCGACGACACTTCGTTGGGTATCCGTTTTTTTGATCCCAGTAATGTCTGTATCTTTTTGACTTCGAGCAGTATCCCAGCCGACCTTGTGTCCTGCATCTCCAACCGACTAAGGGAATAGAGGGCATTGATGGCCACATCTTCGTAAAGTTCCACAAATTCGATATGCCCTATACGTGGCGGATTTTCAATTCCCAGTCCCTGAAGTTTTCCGTTGGCAATATGAACACCCTGCACAATGGCTTTAACCGAGTTTTCGACTGACAAGCCGCCATAATTGCTACCGATAATCAGTGAGGTAATGCCCAATATATCGCTATCTGCATCGTTGCCATCACCCAATTGGTTATGTTTAATTAGGTCGAGCATATAGTTTGAAACCCCCTGGGCAACCGATTTTGCCAGCTCTGAACCAGTAAGGTCTTCGGGCTTACCTAATCCGATGATGACAGCCCCTTTAAATCCAGATTGCTGGTTGAGAAATACTTCGCTTGAGCCTATAGGGCCCGGATAAAGACCCAACCGGTGGCGTTGGCTCAACGCCCCGTTCAGGTTATTGTCGATTGCCTTTTCGGCAAACAGTATTCCGTCGTTTTCGAAATGCCCTGCCAATACCGGATATTTGGCATAAAACAGGTCGCCATGGCTTACGCTCACTTTAATGGGCGGCTGTTCCATATGCAGATCGATACCACCCCCGATTCCGAACAATGAGAAATCAAGTCCGGCAAGCGACAGATCGAAATCACGGGTTATGGGGGATTTGAAGAGGATTTCTTCGCCCCTTAACAAAGGCCTTTTGTTACTGAACAGATTGGTTGCCCCCGTGGCAAGAATTTCCTTTATGCCGCCCGTCATTTGCGGGTGACAGGCCAGTTCGCCATGGGTAACATTCACAAAATATGCCTTGTTCTGTTTGCTGATGATTTCCGGAATTCCGCTGTTCCAGGTTACACTGGCATCGCCTTCACCGGTACTGAGGAATACGAGTTCTTTCCCCGATATTTTGTTTTCGATCCGGAAACTACAGGGTGTTGCCTTATCGCGCCCTGCAATATAAACCACATTTTTTATGTCCTCTTCAGTCAAGGCGTCTTTCACCTTGTTACGGTATTCGGCAAACCATTTCAGATCGGCATCCGAAGGCAAAGGCCACGACCGGTCATCGGTAGCTTCGAGCATCGTCTGCCAGATTTTCCTGTCGGCAAAGTCATATTCACCGTTTATGGGCAGCAAGCCGAGCAACCCTTTAAACCTGGAGAATATTTTCAGAAGCTCTTTTTTGGTGTGCCTCAGGTCAATCATGCTAAGCTTGTCGATAAGCCCGTCCATACCGAACAGAACCGATGGAATACGGTACGAACCACCCAATGGTGCCCCAAGAAATATCAACCTGAAACCATCAGAATTATTCAATTTGTTCCAGGTTTCCCTGTGCAGGGTAATAAAGTCCCTGATGAGTACTCCCCCCATCGAATGTCCGATTAATTTTATGGGTTGCCCGTGCTTCATCAGTTCCTTTATTTTTTTCTCAAGCAGGGCAGCCGAATCGGGGAGCGGCATGCGCCAATCGTAAGGAAAGGTCACCACATCGTAGGTTTCTTCGAGTGCATCGATGAGCCTCTTGTACGATGTTGAAACCAATGAGGACGGTTTTACCTTATTTTCGGGCCTTAATGACCGCAATCCGCCGGTAATTATCCTTAAATAGTTAATCCACAAAAGGTTATCGTCGTATTCGAGGTTCGATCCCATAATCCCGGGCAACAGCAATACAATTGGTTTTGTACCTGTAATTTTATCCCTGAATACCTGTCCTCCATCGAGCCTGATGTTGATATTCCTTTCGGAAGCTACTGCAGCCGAAAGGGTTTCCTCGCTGAACCCGGGGATTTTTTCACCCCATTCCGTTTTCAGTGCCAGCAATATGGCCTGGTTGGTCGATCTGTTTTTAAAATATCTGAAGTGGTTGATTTCGGTATCTTCATAAAAATATTGAAATACACTCCCCGATCGT
>CAZMDP010000126.1:0-6147 GCA_964565015.1 uncultured Prolixibacteraceae bacterium
ATTTTTACAATTTCATCCAGATTTTCTTTATGGAAAACTGAAATAATGGCGTTCTTAATTTTTTTATATTCAGTCATTTAAAATCTAATTCAATTTTGCATGCAAAGATAAAAATTCAATACATAAATAAGGGCATAATATGGTGAATCCTGTAAAAGAAACAAAAATACAACAATACGGTCATTTTTTATGAGTTGTAATAGATAAACAAATTTGATGACCAATATTCACGGATATTTCTACTTTTGAGAATCCGAATAACTAAGTTGGAAATAGTATGTTTCAGTACGCTAATTAAAGTAGGTCAATGCTGTTTGTACGTTTAATATATGAAAGCTTCAGTTTCGCCTGGAATTCGCTAAAGGTGAACAAATTAAGAACGCTATTGTCGTTGTTGGGCATCACCATCGGGATATTCGCCATTATTTCGGTATTCACGGTTATCGATTCACTCGAAAGGTACATCCGCCAAAGCCTGAATTCATTGGGAAGCAATATGGTTTATATACAGAAATGGCCCTGGACCCCTCCCGAAGGAGAAACCGAATACCCCTGGTGGAAATATATGAACCGTCCGGTTCCTGAAATTGCCGAAACCGATGAAATTATGCGGCGGTCGCGATTGGCCGAAAATGCCGTTTTCTTTTTTGGGTTCTCAAGGACTGTTCAATCGGGTAGCGACAACATGGAAAATGTGCAAATTCTGCCTTCGAGTTACCCTTTACTTGACGTCTGGAACCTGAAACTTTGGCAAGGAAGGTATTTCACTGCCCAGGAAATGCATTCTGCCGCACCACTTGCCATTATCGGGAGCGAAATTGCCGAAAAACTCTTCCCCAATCAGAGCCCATTAAACCGATACATTAAAATTATGGGGCACCAGTTCCAAATTATCGGGGTATATGAACGGACTGGTCAGGATATGTTTGGCACCAGCATGGATCAAAGGGTACATATACCGGTAAATTACTCATTGAATATGATTGATTTGCGTAACCGCGACAGGGGGCAGGCCATCTGTGTAAAAGCAAAACCCGGTACCGATGAGGATGAATTTGTTGCCGAACTGCAATCGATCATGCGTTCAATACGGCGTTTGAAACCATTAGACGAAAACAATTTTGCCCTTAACCAGGTAAACCTTATCTCGAACCGCTTCGACGCTTTTTTCAAAGTCTTCAACATGGCAGGCTGGATTATCGGCGGTTTTTCCATTCTGGTAGGGGGATTTGGTATTGCCAACATCATGTTCGTTTCGGTTAAGGAACGAACGCGTATTATCGGGATTCAGAAATCGCTGGGGGCGAAAAGGTTTTTTATCCTGGTTGAATATATCTTCGAAGCCATTGTTTTATCGCTTATCGGCGGAATTATCGGTCTATTTTTGATTTTTACCGGAACACTGATATTCAACTATATGTCGGGGATGTCGATTGTTCTTACTGTTGGGAACATAATCATGGGGCTGCTCATATCGAGCGTAATCGGGTTCATCGCCGGATTTATGCCTGCCCTAACCGCAGCACGCCTCGATCCGGTTGTGGCAATTAACTCACTTTAATGAAGCTCACATAATTTTTAGGAAAAACTGGCTGACCACCAGGTAAATAGAAAGGCCAAGTATATCGTTCATGGTGGTAATAAAAGGACCGGTTGCAACAGCAGGATCAATTTTCAACCGGTTCAGCGCCAATGGGATAAGTGAACCGAACACCGATGCAAGAGTCATTACAATAAAGAGCGAAATGGAAACTGCATAGGTAAGGCTCATGCTGTTGCTGAACAGGAAATTGTAAGCAAAAATAAGCGCAGCAAAAATGCCGGCTGTAAGAAACGCCACCGACAATTGTTTTACAATTTTTTGCCAGGGAGTTGCGAAATCGCGAACACCACTTGCAAGGGTTTGTACCACAATCGAAGAAGATTGTACCCCAACATTGCCGGCCATTGCCGCAATGAGCGGGATAAAAAAAGCCGTGGCAGGTAGTTGCGAAAGCGCATCTTCGTGAGCGCCGATTACATGCGAACCCATAATCCCGCCAAACAGCCCAACCATTAACCATGGGACCCTGGCACGGGTAAGATGCCAAACCTTATCGCCAGCTTCCACTTCGCCCGTAATACCCGAAACCATGTTGTAATCGCGTTCAGCTTCTTCGCGCATGACATCCATAACGTCGTCGAAAGTAATACGGCCTTTCAGTCTTCCTATTTCATCAACTACCGGAATGGCTACAAGGTCATATTTTTCCATTACCTGGGCTACTTCTTCCTGTGGCGTATCGGTAGTAACCCACTTTACGTCAGGATTATACACATGTTTAATCTGTGTATTAGTATTGGTCAGTATCAGTTTTTTAAGCGACAACACGCCTTTTAGCTTACCGTCATCGTCAACAACATATACATAGTAAATATCGTCCACATCTTCGGCCTGGCGGGCAATCTCTTTTAAACAGGTGGCTACGGTCCAGTTTTCGTTAACAGCCACCAGCTCCTTAGCCATTATCCCACCCGCAGTATCTTCTTCATATTCCAGAAGGTCAACAATATCGCCGGCAATCTCAACGTCGTCAATTTCGTTCAAAACCGACTTTTTAACATCGTCGTCGAGTTCTCCCAGAATATCGGCGGCATCGTCGGAGTCCATATGCTCGATGAACTGCCGGGCAATATATTCGGGTGGCAGGGCATTCAAAAACCTTTTCCGGTCATCTTCCGGAATTTCAATCAAAACGTCGGAAGCTTTTTCCCCATCGAGCAGCAGATAAATATACTTGGCCTCCTCCATACTAAGGGCGTCCATAATCTCGGCAATGTCGGCCGGGTGCAGCTCTTCGAGCAATCCAGCAACCTGTTTCTCATCGTTTGCTTCGATGAGCATGCGCAGATTGTCGATAAATTCCCTGTTCAATTCAAAATTCATGACTACCGTTTTTTATGGTTTCCTTAAATCTCTGGTTAACTCAATAAATTGCCATACCGATAATTGTTCGGCCCGCATACCGGCAAATTTCTCAGGGACAATATAATTCAAAGACTTCAGTGCATTTCGGAGTACTTTTCGCCTTTGGTTAAAACTGGTTTTTACAACCTGGAAGAAGAGCTCTTCATCGCAGTCGAGATGAAATACGGGCTTTCGTTTAAGCCTGACTACAGCCGATTTTACCTTTGGGGGCGGTATAAAAACATTTTCCGATACAGTAAATAGATACTCGGTTTGATAATAAGCCTGTAACAATACACTAAGGATTCCGTATGTTTTCGATCCATGCACTGCGCAAAAACGGTCGGCTACCTCTTTTTGCAACATCCCCACAACCTGCGGAACAAGGCTTCGATATTCGAGAATCCTGAAAAAAATCTGTGATGAAATATTGTAAGGGAAATTTCCGATTATGCAAAACTCCTCAGGATATATTAATGACAGGTCAAGTTTCAGAAAATCCCCTTCGATGATATTTATTCCGGAGTCTTTATAATGGGCTTGAAGGTATTCAACCGAATCGTTGTCAATTTCGATAAGCGAAAGTTTTATTTCGGGTTTTTGATTCAGAAATTGAGTAAGCACCCCCATCCCGGGACCAATCTCCAGCACATTTTTTGTACCGTCGAGGTCCAGGCTGTCAACAATTTTCTGAGCAATATTTTTGTCTTTCAGGAAATGTTGACCTAAAAATTTTTTGGGCCTTACAACACTCATCCCCTTCTTGGTCGTTCATACTTTCTTTATTTCGGTTTTATTTCTTCGCAAATCAAAGTAATTCCTAATTTTGCAGCTGTTAAATGAGTTATTAATTTTCGCCAAAAGGCAGGTAAAATTAAACAACTTTGTTGTGATAATATGCTTGGCGGGTGTTTTAATTTAATATATATCACAGAAAATTGAAACAGAAACTTAAAAAATCAATCAAATTCCTGATATTCTTTATTCTTGGGGTGTTTTTATTCTGGATATTGTATAAAGATCAGGACATTGAGCGGATAAAGTCGATACTGACAAACGATGTTAATTATTTCTGGATATGGGTTTCGATATTCATCGGGATATTGAGCCATATCAGCCGGGCAATCCGTTGGCGTTACCTGATAGAACCTATGGGTTACAGGCCGCGTTTGATCAACACTTTTTTTGCGGTAATGATCGGGTACATTATGAACCTTGTAATACCACGCATGGGCGAACTTTCGAAATGCGGTGTACTTGCACGGTACGAAAAAATTTCGTTTGCACGTTTGATTGGGACAATGATCACCGAACGCATTTTCGACCTACTGGCTCTCGGATTTTTTACATTGCTGATGATTGTAACCCAGTTCGGGCACGTAATCAGCTTTTTGAAACAAAATCCCGAAGTAGAGAGTAAGCTGATCTTGCTGATTTCATCTCCGGTTCTGGTTGGAGGTGGAATATTCTTTCTTGTTCTTTTGGTAATTTTTTGGAAAAAAATAAAATCGAGCCGTTTTTATAAAAAAATTGAAAATACGGCCACCCATTTTAAAGAAGGGATACTCTCTTTCAGGTTTATCCGTAATAAATGGGCATTCCTTTTTCATACGGCATTTATCTGGACCATGTACTACCTGATGCTTTATGTCGCATTTTTTGCTTTTGATTTTACATCAAAGCTTTCGCCACTTGCAGGACTGACAACATTTGTAATGGCAAGTTTCGGTATGGTGGCACCTGTTCAGGGCGGAATCGGCGCCTGGCATTTTATGACCCGCGAATCATTGGCTTTATACGGCGTACCCTACGACGATGGTATTATTTTCGCATTTCTGGCACACGGCATTATGACTTTAATGGTAATTGTTCTCGGATTATTCTCTTTTCTGGCATTACCTTTTGTCAACCGGAGGAATTCTGAAGAAAACCCCACAGCATGAACACCGAACTGTTTATTGCCCAACGCCTTTTCAAGGAAAAAGAGAACCGGCACCACCTGTCGCGGAAAATCATCAATATTGCGCTGGCCGGAATAGCATTGGGAATAACAGTAATGTTGATCGCTGTTGCCATTGTTACTGGTTTTAAAAAGGAAATCAGGGAAAAAGTAATCGGTTTTGGTTCACATATTCAGGTGGTAAACTACGATTCGAATTATTCATACGAGACCGCACCCATAAATTCGGATCAGCCTTTTATACCTGAACTGAAACAAATTCGGAATGTTGACCATATTTACCCATTCGCTACGAAACCAGGAATAATTAAAACCGACGAATATATACAGGGAATAGTGTTGCAGGGGGTTGATTCCAGTTTCAGATGGGATTTTTTTGCAAGCCATTTAACCGATGGCCGTGTTCCCAACCTTACTACGCCTGAACGTTCGCCCGAAGTACTGATTTCGGAAAATCAAAGTAAATTGCTGTTGATCCGGACGGGTGACCCCATTTTTATGTACTTTATCAATCAGGACGACCTTGTTCCACGAATCAGACAATTCAGGGTTTCAGGTATTTACAATACAAATCTTCAGGAATTCGACGACCTTTTTGTGATAGGCGACATACGACAGATTCAGCACATTAATAGCTGGGATTCGACCCAGATAAGTGGATTCGGGATAAATGTAAAAAAATTCGACCGACTTACTGAAACAGAAATGGCCATACGGGAAACCATCTTAAAATATAGCTATTCTCAGGGTAACACCCTCCGCCCGATTTCAATTGTCAGGAAATACCCACAATTGTTCGACTGGCTTTCTATTCTCGATATGAATGTTTGGGTTATCCTGTCGCTGATGGTATTGGTAGCTGGATTTAATATGATTTCGGCATTACTCGTACTGATTCTCGAAAGAAGCACCATGATAGGGGTCTTAAAATCGATGGGGAGCCCAAACAAAAGCCTGAGAAAAATATTCCTGTACCTTTCGGTATTTCTGATTTCGAGGGGCATGTTATGGGGTAACCTGATCGGAATTTCACTGTTAATTATCCAGAAATATTTCAGCCCGATGAAACTCGACCCATCGTCATATTATATGAGTGTGGTTCCGGTCCATTTATCCTTGCCAAACATTTTGTTACTTAACGCCGGTGCTATTCTGATTACCCTTGGAATGCTGATTTTTCCCGCATATTTTGTAAGTAAAATCTCTCCCGATAAATCGATTCGTTTCGATTAATTATCTC
>CAZMDP010000127.1:0-6113 GCA_964565015.1 uncultured Prolixibacteraceae bacterium
ATCCGTGCCTGTGACCCTACTACCAGATTGTTCCGGCCGGCTTCGCAGATCCACTTCAGGTTGTCTTCCAATTGTGATTTAATCTCAGGGGGAGCGGTGTTTTTAATCTGTTGAATAACATCGGCGGCTATCCTGTCTGTAGTTTCAAGATCGGCAGGGTTGCCCGATGTGCAAACCCACCTGAACGGCCCGAAGCCATAATCGAAAAAGAGCGGGCCCATAATATCCTGTACATAGGATGGGTACCGATAGGTTTTGTCGGGTGCAAAAATATCGGCGCCTGCACGTCCCGATTCCAGCAGGAATGCATTGCCATAATCCCAGAAATACATACCGCGCGATGCAAGCTGGTTGATTGCATTTACCTGCCTGCGCAGCGATTCGTAAACCTTTTCCCTGAATAGTCGGGGATTTTCGGCCATCATCTGGTTCGATTCCTCAAAGGTCAGTCCAACAGGGTAGTACCCTCCTGAGAAAGGATTATGGAGCGAAGTCTGGTCGGAACCTAAGTCAATCTCAATATTTTCGTTCACCAAAGTTTCCCAAAGGTCAACCACGTTACCAATGTAAACCAGCGATACAGCCTCTTTTTTGGATTTTGCCATCCGGATTCTGCTTATGAGTTTGGGCAACGATTCATACACTTCGTCAACCCAGCCCTGTTCTTTCCGAACTTTCACGGCTTTTGGATTGATTTCGGCAACAACGCAAATCATTCCGGCAATAACAGCGGCTTTTGGTTGAGCCCCCGACATGCCGCCAAGTCCCGATGTTACAAAGATTTTTCCGGCAGGATCGCCTCCAGAGTGTAGTCTTGCCGCATTCAATACAGTTATGGTAGTGCCGTGAACAATTCCCTGCGGGCCAATATACATATATGAACCGGCGGTCATCTGGCCGTACTGTGTAACGCCCAAAGCATTAAACCGCTCGTAATCGTCGCGCGATGAGTAATTCGGAATCATCATTCCGTTGGTTACCACCACCCTTGGGGCATCGGGGTGAGAGGGGAACAACCCGAGCGGATGCCCCGAGTAAATGGCCAGAGTCTGTTCATCGGTCATTTCGCTCAGGTATTTCATGGTGAGCAGGTATTGGGCCCAGTTTTGAAATACAGCACCGTTTCCGCCATAGGTAATCAGTTCGTATGGATGTTGGGCAACGGCAGGATCGAGGTTGTTCTGGATCATCAGCATTATTGAAGCTGCCTGCAGCGAATGCGCAGGGTATTCACCGATAGGACGTGCCTTCATGGCATAGTGCGGCCTGAAGCGGTACATATAAATTCGACCGTAACGGAGGAGTTCATCGAGAAACTCGGGCGCCAACACGGGATGGTGTTCGGGTGGAAAATATCTCAAAGCGTTCATTAAAGCAAGCTTCTTTTCAACAGGGGTCAGAATATCTTTTCGGCGTGGTGCACGGTTCACATTTGGATCAAATTCTGCCGGGGAAGGCAAAATTTCTGGTATTCCCTGCCTGATGCTTTCCTGAAATTCTTTTGTATCCATTACAACATTAATTTATGGTCGAAGACCCGGGTTCATACGAATTATTTGGATGTATAAAACGAGCCCCGGCATTTCGGGACGGGTTCTATACTATACCTCAGAAAACAAACAATTTTTATAGTATGAAAATAATGAGTTATTAAGATATGCAAACTGATTTTTAACATTCATTCCTGAAAAATGAAAAAAAAGTTGCAATGGGTTGAATATGATTATTTTATTAATTTTTATTGGCATTTAATGAATAAAAAAGTCGTTATCCGTATCTGATCCGGACAACGACTTTTTTTAAAAATTACCTTAGATTGTGGGTTCGGACTTGGTTCAGAATTTGAAACTCAAACCTGCCCCAAACAATTGTTTCCATTGAACCCTACGGCCTTTGTTCCCCTGATTGTCGAGCGGAATTAAAATATCATGATCGTAAATCATATTGGTAACAATGTTGGCCGAAAGAAATTTGTTAATTTTCATATTTACCCTGAAATCCCAGTTAACATCAATATTTTGTGGGTCTTTCAGGTAGTTCGAGAACAACCCAAGTACTGTATGAGCATCAACGTTTTCGACGATAGGGAATTTTAGTTCCGATTTAAGGCTACCCCCCATTTCGGCCCTGAATTTTTTACCCGGGTCAACTCCGAAAGCGCCGGCTGCCGAAAGTACGTCGTCGGTTACGATAGTAAATTTCGAACCTAATGGCGATAAAAACAGGCTGAAATTATCGGATGGTTTAAAATCGGCACCTAGTGCCAGAGTAATGTAAGCCGGGGCCAAAAAGGTCGAGATTTTGTTTTGGGTATCGGGATATTTGTACCCATTGGCAAATTGTGACCTGAAATTGAACAATCCGCTGTAAAACCATTTGCCTTGTTCGCTCATTTTATACCCGAATTTCGAACTCAGGTCGAGCTTGTCTTCCGACTTGATAAAATCGTTACTTCCTTCTTTCAGGAGGCCGTATCCCAGATTAATGGAATTATCCCAGTTGAGCCTCTCTTTGGCATAGTTTGCTGAATAGTTGAACAGGCTTACGCCCGAAACCGAATTTTTTCCACCGGCTGCCCAGTTTGAAAATGATACCTGGCTGAATGTAAGGGTAAAATCGCCTCCTTTTTTCCAGTTTGAAGCTGGTGCTTCTGCATCCTGTGCCATTAATATTGATGCTGAAAAAAGAAAGATTGAAATAATGACAAGTTTTTTCATAGTAACGTATGTTTAAATCAGAATTTCATAGAAAAAAAAGATGCAACCTGAATTGCATCTCAATAAAGTAAAAGTATGGCCATTAAAATATCATATACAGTACCAGTTAAAAGATCGTTAATCTTCGAACTGATTGATTTTTTCATCAACAAGGATTCGTCCGCAATATTCGCAAACGATAATTTTTTTGCGGCTGGCAATATCGAGCTGGCGCTGTGGCGGTATTTTATTGAAACAGCCTCCGCAGGCATCGCGTTGAATGGTTACTACGGCCAGTCCATTACGCGCATTCTTGCGGATACGTTTGAACGCAGTCAGCAATCTTGGTTCAATAAATGTTTCAATCTTCTCTGCCTTGATCCGGAGCTTATCTTCTTCAATTTTTGTTTCTTCCGTAATTTCTTCCAGTTCCTTATTTTTTCTGACCAGATCGTCCATGCGCTCGTTCAGTTCCTGTTTCGAACTGGTTATTGCTTCCTTCTTTGCGGTCATTTCAGCAGTAAACTCTTTGATCCTTTTTTCTGCCAACTGAATTTCAAGGGTCTGATATTCAATTTCTTTGGCCAATGAATCGAATTCGCGGTTGTTTCTTACATTATTTTGCTGTTCGGTATATTTTGCAATCAGCGACTGCGATTCCTTAATGGCAATTTTCTTGTTCTGTATGGCGGTTTCGAGGCCCCTTATTTCATCATCGAGGTTGTGAAGCCTGGTTTTCAAACCTGCGATTTCGTCTTCAAGGTCTTGAACTTCGAGGGGTAACTCTCCCCGAAGGACTTTTATTTTATCGATGGCCGAAACCACGCTTTGTAATTCGTGAAGTGCGCGAAGTTTTTCTTCAATCGAAATGTCTTTCTCTTCTGCTCTTGCAAACTGAGTGTTCATACTATATAAAAATAAGATTTCAAGATGTTTTGCAATTAAATATGGTAATTTACCGGGTTGGTAACTACCTCCGATAAATGGACTGCAAATGTAGGGAAATTTTTTATAAGTAATTCAATAAAAAGTTCTTTGGTAAACTGCTCACTTTCGTAATGGCCAACGTCGGCTAAAAGAATTTTATTACCGGCATCGAAGAATTGGTGATATTTTACATCGCCGGTAACAAAAATATCGGCTTTTGCCATTATGGCATCTTTGAGCAATGATGAACCGGCGCCACCGCATAACGCAACTTTTTCGATTTTTTTCCCGGTTAGTGGCGAGTGCCGCACAACTGGTACTCTGAAAACCTCCTTCAATCTATTCAGGAATATTTTTTCGTCAAGTGGATTTTCCATATTTCCAATAACACCCATTCCTGCCTGGTTGAACCGGTTGTCGAGGGGATAAATGTCGAAGGCCACCTCTTCATAAGGGTGTGCCTTTATTAAGGCTTCAATAATCTTTTTTTCGAGCCATGCAGGGAAAATGGTTTCGAACCTGATTTCGGGTTCGGTATGAAAAACACCTCTCTGTCCGGCGAAAGGGTTAGTCTGGTCGCTTCCCCTGAATGTTCCGTAACCTTCAATATTGTAACTGCAACGGTCGTATTCGCCAATATGCCCGGCACCGGCGTCGAAAATGGCATCTCTTACCTGGTCGAGTTGCGCCGAAGGAATAAAAGTGACCAGTTTTTTCAAAACCGATGATGCCGGTTGCAGAATCTGCTGGTTCTTCAGCCCAAGTTTCCGGGCAATCATGGAATTAACGCCGCCCGATACCGAATCGAGATTGGTATGTGATGCATATATGGCAATATTGTTTCGGATGGCTTTAACAATCACCCTTTCCGCTTGGCTGCTCCCGGTCAGCTTTTTTAATCCGCCGAAAATAACCGGGTGGTGGCAAATAATTAAACCACAACCTTTTGCAATAGCCTCGTCAACCACTTCTTCCGTTACATCGATGGTAACCAGCACGGAATCAACGGTATCTGTAATATTTCCGGTCTGTAATCCCGAATTGTCGTAACTTTCCTGAAGCGCCAGCGGTGCAAGCGTTTCGAAATATTGCACTATTTCTCTGATGGCTAACTGGTTGCTCATTCTTCTTTCTCCTGAGTGGTTTCATCTCCGAGTTCGTCCCTTAGTGCAATAAGTTGCTCTTTAATATCGAGCAACCGTTTAACCGCTTCGAAAGTTTTTGCGGTCCCTTCCTTGTTTTTTTGAAGTAACTGACGGGCGCCTTTAATGGTCATTCCCTTTTCTTTTACCAAATGGTATATAAGCCTGAAATGTTCGAGGTCCTGCGGAGTGAAAAGCCTGTTGCCCTTTTTGTTTTTGGTGGGCTTCAGGGTAGTAAACTCCCTGTCCCAGAAACGGATCAGCGATGTGTTCACATTAAACATCTGGGCAACTTCGCCAATGCTGTAAAACACTTTCTCAATTTTAGGTTCTTTGTAAGGCACGGAAATATGTTTAAACAGTTATAATACAGTAGGTTAGTCGAAACTTTGTCCCATGTTCGACGAAATGGCAATCATCCTTTCATATTCGGCAGGAGTAAGGTCCATATAGAAGAAGTTGGCCGGATTAACCGCCTGTCCGTTTCGGTGAACTTCGTAATGGAGGTGGGGCGAAGTGGAAGTACCCGAATTACCAACAAAGCCGATCACTTCGCCGCGTTTCACCCTTTGTCCGACCCTTACGTTGAAATTATGCAGATGGGCATATAGGGTAGAATAGCCATAACCGTGATCGATCTGAATATAATTACCATAACCAACCCTCGAGGTGGTAACTTCGGTCACAACACCATCGCCGGTTGCGTAAACCTCGGTTCCAACAGGAGCAGTAAAATCGATCCCATAATGGAATTTTCTGATTTTGTAAATGGGATGGATCCTGAAACCCCAACCGGAAGCGGTCCTTTTCAGGTCGATGTTCGAAACCGGCTGAATGGCAGGAATCGAAGCAAGCATTTTCTCCTTATCGAGGGCAAGTTTTAATACTTCATCGTACGATTTCGACTGGATGTAAGCCTGTTTTGCCAGAACATCAAGTTTTCGTGCTGTTGATATTACCAGATCGCTGTTGCTGAGATTTTCGAGGTGTGCATATTTATTTGCACCGCCAAAACCAGCCTTTCGGATGGTTGATGGAATGGGATCGGTTTCAAAAATCACTCTATAGATATTGTCATCGCGCTGCTGAATGTCGTCCAAAACCTTTTCAATATCTGCGAGGTCTTTCTGCATCAGCTTGATCTGGGTCAGCAACCGTTGATTTTCGCGTGCTACGGCTTTCGTTCGCGGGGTTTCGTAGTGGTTGATGATGAAGACTACCAGTACAATGGCAAAAGCGAGGCTGCTGGTAAAGTAGGCGAAAAACCGGGCGAGCCTTTCTTTGAGCGATACGCCATGTTGCTCATAGTTTAAGGTTTCCGGGTTAAAACGGTACTTTTTTTTAGCCA
>CAZMDP010000128.1:0-6106 GCA_964565015.1 uncultured Prolixibacteraceae bacterium
TCTCTTCCAGTTCGAGGCGTTTCGATTTTTGTTCGAGCCACGAGGAATAATTGCCTTTCCAGGGAATTCCCTGTTCACGGTCGAGTTCGAGTATCCAGCCCGCAACATTGTCGAGGAAATAGCGGTCGTGGGTGATGCAGATTACGGTGCCTTTGTATTGTTTCAGGTGCTGTTCGAGCCAGAGGATACTTTCAGCGTCGAGGTGGTTGGTCGGTTCGTCGAGCAGCAGTACATCGGGTTCCTGCAGCAATAAACGGCAAAGTGCAACCCGGCGGCGCTCACCTCCCGAAAGTTCACTAACAGGTTGGTCGTCGGGGGGGCATTGCAGTGCATCCATGGCGCGCTCAAGTTTGGTATCGAGGTTCCAGGCATCCAAATGATCGATTTTTTCCTGCAAAGCGGCTTGTTCGGCCATCAGTTTATCCATTTTATCGGGATCCTCATAGTATTCAGGCAAACCAAACTTAAGATTTATTTCTTCGTAAGCTGCCAGTACATCAACCACTTCCTGTACCCCTTCCTGCACTATTTCTTTTACGGTTTTGCTCTCGTCGAGGTGAGGTTCCTGCTCAAGCAGTCCGACGGTATAGCCAGGAGCAAAAACCAGTTCGCCGTTAAATGATTTATCCACACCGGCAATGATCCGGAGCAATGACGATTTACCGCTGCCATTCAACCCTATAATGCCAATTTTTGCACCAAGGAAAAATGAAAGCGAAATATCTTTAATGATGGTCTTGTTGGGAGGGTAAGTCTTGCTTACCTTATACATCGAGAAAATAATCTGCTTGTCGTCGGCCATTTTGATTTTAATTTTAACGTATGGCGCAAAAATAGGAAAAACGGGAGAAACTCATTTGAATAAAATATCTACTTTTTGCAAATAGAAATGGCTGTTTCCGAAATGGCCATTTCCGAAATAGATGTTTCGATAAAATTTATCACTACTGTCAGGCTAATTAAATGAGATCCTTTTGCCTTTGGCGAGACAGGCTCGCTACGCAAATATTTGCATATTTTGACATTAAGGCGGGCTTCATAATATAGTATTTTCAATAACCTCAAAAATCGATACTTATTCCGTAAACCATGTTTCCTGGGTGAGGGTAGCGGTAATAATCTATACCGTTAATTACTTCAGGGTCGATGCCCTTATAACGGCTGAAGGTGGCAACATTCTGCATTACCACATAAAAACGCGCCTTTGTTTTCCGTCCAAATAATCTGTAAACGCTGTAACCAGCACTGACGTTATCGATTTTAATAAACGATCCGTCAGAAAGGTAAATATCAGAAGAATAATGCGGGTTTTGAAAAGTTGTTTTGATAACATGTTTGTCAGGATTGTTCAGAAAACCAGCCTGGTTATAGAGGTTTTTCAGATTACCGGCATCGGCCCAGATGTTATTGTAAACATAGCTCCCCAGGTGTGATCTGCCCGAAATGTAGAGGTCGAGGTTATTCCATTTTATTTGCGAAGTTAATCCAAAAATATAATCAGGGGCTGCTTTTCCACTCACCATTCTGTTGTCGCCGGCGATAATATGTCTGTCAGGTCGTTCAACGTATGTCCCTTCAATGGGTTTATTCTGTGTTGAATAATATTGCTGGTTCAGGAAAAATGAGCGCACCGGAAAACCAGGCGCAATGATCTGACTGTAATTAACCGTCTCGCCCGATAATGTCCCTGTGAGTAAAGCATTGGTGTATCCGATTACAGGTAAATTTCTAAATGAACGCACCTTATTTTCGTTGTATGCGGCATTGAAACCGATTTCCCAGGTAAATGACGACGTTTTGACCGGAATCAGGTTCACCACGGCCTCGAGCCCCTTATTTTGGATACTTCCGGCATTGGCCAGCATCAAATTCTCAGGGAATGGTGCATTACCAATCTGAACGAAAGTAACAAAATCACGGGTTATCCGTTCGTAAGCCTCTAATGATCCGAAAATACGACTATCTGCAATACTAAAATCGAGTCCAATGTTCTGTGCAGTAGTATATTCCATTCTTAAATCAGGATCGGCACGAAAGGGCAGCGACCGCCAATGCCAACGGTCGCCCGTAAGCATACGCTGGTCATACGCTCCGGGCATCCAACCCATAATCTGCGGCATAAAATGGCTTCCGGTTGATTGGTACCCACTGATTCCGATACTATATCTGATTTTTAAAAGATTTAGTGACTTGATGTTCTTGAATAGACTTTCTTCACTTAAAAGCCATGCGGCAGCCAATGACGGAAACGCGTCCCATCGGTTACCGGAAGAATAATAGGAGTTCCTGTCTTCCCTGATTGAAGCTGCCAATAGGTATTTTCTGTTCAGGGAATATTCAATCTTTGCAAAAACCGAAGCAATACTATGACTTGAGTCCATAACAGCCTGATCGCGATGTATGGTTTCGAGGGTATTGTATTCATGATCTTTGCCAAAAGTGTGAAATTTATGACGTGAAATGCCCGCAACAGCAATAATATTGCTCTTACCTATGTCTTTGTTGTACTGCGCATATAAATCAACCAGATTGCCATTCCGGTTCTGGTCGTATTCTCTGAGGGTACCTCCCCCATTTACCGGCTCGTAAACCGTTGGAAAGTTTTCGGGGAGCATAATTAATCCGGCACCCCGCGAAACATCGTAGCCCAGGTTCATTTTCAAACGGAGGGCGGGTATTTTTTGCAATTGGTATTCGAGTTGGATATTCCCGATGCTCCCAACAATTCTTGAATAATCGCCGGTCATATCAATCTGGGCAAACGGATTGACCGGAGCACCCGGTATGGGAAACCCATTGGCCGAAGTCCAGGTAAAGTAGCCTCCAAACTGACTGTCGTTCGAAACCGGTTGGGTAGGATCGAATTGGGCTGCAGATTTTATGGATTCGCGCGGGGCAAAACGGTTATTATTGAGCATCAGTTTCAGGTTCATTCTCATTTTAAGCCTGTCGTTCATCAAGGTTGGGGTTACTCCCAACGACATGGTGACCCTCGAAAACTTATCTGTTTTAAGTACTCCTTTCTCGTCGGTAAAACCGTACGATACCCTGTAAGGCACACCTCCCTGATTTCCGGCAACACTGAGAATATGATCGGTACTAATGGCGGTTTGATAAATTCTATCCTGCCAGTTGGTTTCGGAATTCCCCAGCAAATTTGTGGCATTCAAATAAGTGGGATACTTATCGAATACCAGGTTCCGGAATTCATTTGCAGTAAAAACTTCATACTTGTCGGTAACCTTTCCGACAGAAACCATACCGTGGTAATTAATCCTTAGTGGCTGCCCTTTTTTCGCTATCTTGGAATTAACTAAAACGACTCCGTTGCCACCGCGCGAACCATATATGGACGTTGCAGCTGCATCCTTCAGTAAAGTAAACGATTCGATATCGGAAGGGTTAAGAATTGTAAACGGATTCCGGATTCCAGATACACCATGATTATGCAAGGGAAGTCCATCGACAATAAATAAGGGATTGCTTTCGGTGCCTAAAAGCGAAGTACCTCTAAGGGAAAGTAATGAATTTTCGTTGGGTGCTCCACCCGGACTGGTGATCTGCAATCCGGCAAACTTGCCATTAATGAGTTGCTGAATATTTGAATTCAATCCCCGGTTGAACTGTTTTGCATAAACAGTTTGCACCGAACCGGTTGAGGATTTCAGGGTAGCAGCAGAATAACCAATTTCAAACGGTTCAGAAACCGGATCTTCGACAGGTATGAGACGAATATGGTATTTATTTCGCTTTTTTACCTCTACTTCTTTTATTCTATATCCGTTTTCAGTAAATATCAGCTTTTGCCCTACCGCTGTTGAAATCTTAAATTCACCCGATGAGTTGGTTACAGTTCCGGTAAGCGACCCCGCCCTTAAAATAACAGCCCCCGGTAATGGCAGTCCAGTTGTTGCATCAGTTACCCTCCCCGAAATATTTTTCTGCTGAGCATATACGTTCGTTCCTAAATGAAGCAAGCTGCCCAAAAAAGCAACCGTTGTAATAAACCGTAAAAAATTCATCCTGTACTCAAGTAAACAAAATAGGCAAATGATTTTTAATCAAAAAAGCGTATAAAAAACATCCATACAAACAAATGTTTACAACGAACATTTTTGAGGGCACTAAGATAGGAAAAAAGAATTATGTGATATTTATCGGTAAAGCGGTGTTATGTTGGTTATCCTCATCTTAGTAAATAATTTAATGCATATAAAGCCAGCTATTGTAACAACACCGGTTTATCTATTTAAAGGTTTTGATTGCCAGATTTATGCAATCAAAACCCTTTTTTCTTTCATTTTTTTGAAGCAAAAAACAATTAAAACGTAATTTCTGATCTTCCGGTAGCTTTAGTCAGATCAACCTCTTTCGAAACCCCATTAACGGTTACTTTATACTTTCCATAAAATGCTGGTACTGAAAATACGCCTTTTCGATTTGTTTTTCCGTTTGCTTTTGTCCACCACTCCTTAAAAATCAGATTTTTGTAAGCATGTGCTGCCGGTGTGGGTGTCCAGTCGCGTTTATATAGCGACGATTGCGGAATCCAGTTGGCTCCTTCCCAAAACCCCCACATCAGGATTCCATCTACTGCCGGATGTGCAAAACAAATCCGGTAATAATCCACCAGGTCGATGGCTTTTTGTTGTTCTTCTTCGGGTGTCATTTGCAGGTTTCTGTTGTTATAGAATTTCGATCGCTGCCCAGGCATATTGAACTCAGTAATTCTTATCGGGATATTAAATTGCGCCAACGAATCGAGCGCACGTTTAACCTCAGCACGGTCGAACGATTCGGCGTGAAGGTGGCCCTGAACGCCGATACCTGCAATGGGAACGCCCTGTTTCAGCAATAACCTGATGTGCTCCATATATTCGTTCAGCTTTTTGCCGGTAAGTATATCATAATCGTTCAGGTACAGTTTAATATCCGGATCGCCTTGCTGTGCCCATTTAGCCATTTTAAGCGTTATGTCATCTCCCAATCGCTCCTCATAAAAATTGCCATGTATCATTTCGTTGTTCAGGTCGTATTCGGCAAAACGGCCTTTATATTTTGAGGTAATGGTTATAGCCCTGTTTTTTAGGGTCTGTTCCAATTCTTCGTCAGACAATTCTTTAACCCACGGCTGAACGAACTGATGAATTCCCCAGAAAAGGTTATGCGCCCTGAGTGGGATATTGTTGGCGTCGCACCATTCGAGGATAGCATCAACAACCGCATAATTGACTTCACCTTTACGGGGTTCCATGTTAGCCCATTTCACTGCATTTTCGGTTACAGCCGAATTAAAAAGTTCAAGAAATTTCTGTTTGAACATTACCCTGTCGCTTTCCGGAGTCCTTCCGTTAAATACCCCATCGGGTATGGCACAGCCAAACCAGAATTCGTGACTGAGCTGCTCAATCTCCACTTCCGATCCTGCTTTTGCCTTCACTACTATCTCGCCTTTACGGTTGGCAGGAATCGCCTTATCGAGGTTTGTAACCTGACCAGCGATATCGGATGCAGAACAAAAAATTACTAATGAAAATACAATAACGGATAAAAACTTTTTCTGTACTGAAATAATAAAACGCTTCATAACTAAGGCTTTACAAGTTTATAATTTTCCATAACCGAATAAAAATCACTCATAATAGCATCGCGGTCAAAATATTCCCAAACCAGTATCTTTCGTGTATTATCGGGTTGTTCAACCCATGTTCCGTCAACATAAACCGGCGCTGGTATTTCTTTAACCTGTGCCCATTCCCTATTTTTAACAACAGCCACCGCAGCCATATCGAAAAGCGCCCTCGAAGGTGGATTTCCATGCAGGTCGATGTGCTCGAACAGGTTGACCGAATAATCGCCGAAATTGTGAAATTTTCCGCCATGCCTTCCAATAACCGGTTGGCTTATTTGCGGGCCTTTACCGGGCATACGCTGGTTTATCTCTTCGGGAGTTGCCCTTACAGCATCGGTCCCCGATGGATCGCCGTATCTTACCGTTACCATTTCGAAAGGTACGTTAAGCGACAAAATATAGTTCATAGCCGGAACATCGTTATCCTGGTTATATTCTCCGGGCTTAGGATAGTTGGAACCTAACCATACTATC
>CAZMDP010000129.1:0-6100 GCA_964565015.1 uncultured Prolixibacteraceae bacterium
GGGCATTTGCAGTACCGAACACAACTGCAAACAGAAATAACGCTAAAACCGATGTCAATGTGTAAATTTTTCTCATGATCCTAATTTTTAAGTTAATACTAAGGTGAAATATTTAGCCCAATTGATTCCTAAAGGTTACTTAAAAGAATTTTTTCGTTTGTTATACCGTTTTGACTATAAACCCTTACAATATAAACCCCGTTTTTTAGTGAAAGCAATGTTAAACGGTCAGTACCTTTTTTTGATTTTATCAGCTGACCCTGAATATTATAAAGGTCAATTCGCTGTGCATCAACACCATGAACCTTAATCTGCCTGTTGTTGTAATCCAGTGAAATTCTTACCTTTTCCTTTGTTGTATGGCCATATCCGGTTAAAAATTGTTTTGTGACTTTAATCTCATCAAACAGGTAAGTTTCTCCGGCATTGTTTATTGCATATGTAGAAATAAAGATGGTATCACGTGTTACACGAACATTGCTGAAAGTGGGTTCCCCTGTCTGACCATATCTTCCTGTAAATAAACTCCAGTAATCGGGAATATTGGTAACGGATGCGCCGGAATTCATTGAAGATTGTGTACGTGTAGAATATTTCTTCCTTGATGCCGAATTGTTTATAAAATATAAGGTCCCGTGGGTTACATCGAAAACTCCTCCACTTTTGCCGTTCATGTTTGATTGCACAACCACAGGGACTGTACCAACATTTTGTACCGACCCAGGTACAACAGATTTGGTAGTATTGTTTACTGGACCGATAACGTTATAAACATGATCGTGCCCCTGAAATGACAAATCAATTTTCAGATTATTGTAATACGGAAGCATTTCGTCGCGGAATTGCGCAATGGTTTCATTTGCCTGATGGCTTCCACCCGAAAATAAACCAGTATGCACCCCAACAATTCGCCATCGTACATCAGGATGAGCTTTAACCTGTTCGGTCATCCATTTGCCCAATGATTCAGCATATCCTTCTTTTGTCCTGTCTTCATGATTTACAATCATAAATAGCGCGTCGCCTACAACAAATGAATAAACTGTACCGTCATAAGTTGTTTTTACTTTGGCTACCTGGTTAAAAGACACATCGTTGTTGATGTGATTAAAGAAATTGTTGCTCGAACTGGCATCATGATTTCCAATTGTGGCTACAATGGGGAGTTTACTCCATACATTGTTCATTTGTTCAAAAAACTGTTCAAATTCCCATTCGCTGTTTGAACTCCCCTGCGATTCGACCAAATCGCCTGTCATCAGTACAAATAAAGGATTTTCAGCTTTATGGTACGCTTCGGTTAATGTATTGGCCGACACTCTGAAATTATCGTTCGAGTTGGCTTGAGTATCAGTAATGTAAATAAATTCAAATTCATCCCGATTATTTTTAGCTGTTCTGAAACTGCGTATATCGCTCCATGCATCTGGTTTCCCTACACGGTATGAATATTTGGTATCTGGCCTCAGTCCTGTTGCAAGGGCCTTATTCGAAACATAACTACGTTTTGAATTTACTGGAATATCGGCAGTTGAAACCGGATCGTTTGCAGCCACAACATAATTTACATTTGTCAGATTTGTTGCAACCGAATTTATTGTAACGCTTTGATTTTCAAAATCACCAGGTGTAGCATAATCCTTTTCCACAATCTGTAACTGTCCGCCAGTTATACCAGCATTGGTATACCATGCAAATCCCATATTTGTAGAAGGGTCACCATTAAATGAAGCAATTATATTATAAGGCATATCTTTAGGTAACATGTTTTCCATTACTCTTGTTAATTCCTCTAAATTCTGAGAAATTGGAGCAATTGAAGCCTTTTTTTGTGCTGCGAGAAATTTGGTCCAACACGGTATTGCCCAATCAGATTCCTGTAAAGTCTGTGCCTTAATAAGGGGTGTTTTATCAGCATCAGGATCCGGATTAACTACAAAAGCGGTGAGGTAAATATTGTCAAGTCGAAACTGTGTTGAGGCTGATGAAGGAAACTGGGTACACAACCAGCGAATATCAAGGTACGGAACATTATTACATTCGGCGGGTAATCTGACGTTATTTACCTGCCTTCTGCTGATGCCTGATTCGGTAACATCAGTAACCTCAAACGGACCGAACAAATCTTTCCATACACCTGATGACCCCACCCGGTATTGTACTTGCAGCGAATAAACCTGACTCGAACTGCTGGTGGCATGACTTGATGTCAGGTGAATTGAAGAGGCTCCTGTAGTATTAATTCCTGAAGCAAGGTAGTACTTTTCACCCCCCGATGATGTCCATCCGCTTGCGCATCGTACATATCCTCCTGTTGTTGGAACACTCCATCGGCGTGTTATATTGCCACCGTAAAACATCTGCTCTGTTCCTAGCAAAGCAGTCCCTGATGATATACCCCTGTCTGCCGGAATCGGAGTTGTTTCAGTGAGTCCTGGAGGTATCACACCTCCCCCATACCAACTATCAAACGTCCACTCTGCCAGCGATACAGATATGCTATCCTGTGAAAACAAAGAATAATTATAAAACAGACAAAACAATATAATATACAACTTCCTCATCTACAATTATTTGTATAAATTATTCCATATTCTCTGATGGAGGAACCGAATCAACCGCTGCAGCCCAGCTGTGGTTGGCTTTATTGCCCATTACAAATCGGAGCGTTCCACATTTCAAGAGTTCATCGTGCGTAAACCATGACTTATTTAATTCCTGATCATTCAGAAATGCTTTTTGAATGTATTTGCTATCAGGGCTAAGGTTCTCACTGACCACCCTGAATTTTTTTCCATTTCCAAGGTCAACCTCAATATTTTCAAAAAAGGGTGTGCCAATAACATACATTGGCATACCTGGAGTTACCGGATAGAATCCCATCATAGAAAAAACCACAAATGCTGACATTCCGCCCCCATCTTCATCACCCGGAACACCCATAAGGTCGTTTCGGAACCACTGATCCAACAGTGTACGTACCCGCTTTTGTGTTTTCCAGGGTTGGCCGGCATAATTATATAGGTAAGGTATATGCAACGAAGGTTCGTTTGCCATTGAAAACTGGCCAACATTTCCTGTATGATCGGGCAACTGGGCATAAAATTCAAATTTGCTTTTTCCCAAAGGTTCATTAAACATTGCGTCAAGATTTCGGATAAAGTTTTTGTTTCCTCCCATCATTTCAATAAGATCCGCAATATTATGAGGAACATCCCAGCGATAGATCCATCCGTTATTCTCACCATAATAACCCCTTGCCCCCTGTCCTCCTGAAAAGATGTAATTAAACGGCTGAATAAATTCACCTTTACTATCACGTGGATGGAAAAAATGAGTTTCGGGATGAAATAACTTTCGGTAATTACGAGAGCGATCCAAAAAGTATGCATAATCATCTTCATAACCCAAAACCTTTGCAATTTGTGCAAGGCACCATTCATCGTAAACGGTTCCGAGGGTCACTGCAACGGGTTGCCTACGCTCAAAATGATGAACTTCGGGTATTGTTTCGGGTTCTCCTTCCCTTAAAGCCGGAATATAACCATGTATTTTGTAAAATCTGTCAAGTTCGCCGGCCGGACTACCGGACCAGGGTGCGAGTGTCTTTTCTGTAATAGCATTTCTACAAGCCTCGTATGCCTTTTTCAGGTCGAAACCTGTTAATCCTTTATTGTAGGCATCAATTACTGTTGCCACACCATGATTTGAGTTCATTCTTCGACTATCACCCGTAATTTCAGGGAAAGTAGGCATCCAGAAGTTATCCATTTGTTCGGCCATTCGGATAAATGAATGGATAATATTGAGTTCAAGCTCAGGTTCAGTAATTACCCTCAATGGGTGCGTGGCCCTGTAGGTGTCCCAAATCCAGTCATCGGTATAAAAAGGAATGCCCCCATCATTGTGGATACGACCATCGAAAGCGCTGAAATAACGCCCATCTTCGGAGATACAAACGGGCCTTTCGTATGTGCGGTACACCGAAGTATAAAAAACTACCTTGTCATCATGTGTTCCACCCGATACTGAAGTTTTACCCAATGCCTCATTCCAGATTTTCCGACCGTTGTCGAGTATTGGTTTAAGATTGTACGATCGGATTTCCCGTTCCAGATTTTTCTTTGCTTGTTTGGCATCAATAAAAGAAATACCGTAACGAACCTTGAGGATTTTGGTTTTAGCGGGGTACTTTAAAACAATAGCGGCGTTTCGTCCAGTTGCAGAACTAATTTGTCCATTATACTTTCCTCCATTTAAAACTCCGGTTGCAATCGGGCTAATATCAGTTTCGAGCCACAAATATACTTTTGTATTATTCTGAAGATTCTGAAATCCTGAGATCGCCTTTCCGTCCCACTTTATTTCACCATTGCGTGTGTTTACAATTAAGGAAATTGGATCCTCCTTCCCAAAACTCATTTCATATATTGCTGCCTGATGTGAAACTGCATATAAGATTTCGGTCAGTTGTTCGTCAAGAAATACAGAATATGAATAAGGTGTAATTTTTTCAAGATCATAACTGTATTGAATCACAGATTTAAGGTCATCATCGGGCCCCTGATATGGACTCAGATTAAATGCAGAACTCCCTCTGTGGCTGGTCACAACCAGTGGCAATCCATTCAATAAATCACCGGTATAATCTGCCCGTTCGGGGTAAACCCGTAACATGCTGTTAGGCAAATGTACGGTTGGAAATGTAGGTACCAAAAGGTGGCTGATACCTCCGATTTTTGTATTCACGTAATCAACCGGTTCTGAATCTGCCGGTTTACTTTGCTGGTTTTGGGTACAACCTAAAAAAAGAATTGTTACAAGTATAACCGTAGTAAAAGTTAATAATATTCGCATAGTATTCTGATTATTTCTTTTTAATTATTTCAAACTCATCAATCTTAACCTGGTCAAGATTAAAGACTTCATATTTCAGTGTATTTCCAGAGATATTCATAATTGCATAATTGTATATCCGCTCTCTGGGTGTAAATGCCATTGTAGGCATATCAAATCCACCAATACCCTGAGGAGAACCACCTGCGGTTCCATTGGTAATATAGACTGTACCTTCGCCAACCCCAACAGGCTTCCCTTCCCTGATCGGGTGGTGCCGTTCGTAAACGTGCCGGTGACCAGAAAGACTCAAGTCAACATTATATTTATCCAATATCGGAGTTATTCTCTCTTTCCACTCTTTAACATTGCTCCACCCAAAGGAGTGTAATGGATAGTGGGTAAAAACTATTATCCAGTCGATTCCTTTTGTTTTTCGTGCTTCTTCCAGATCTTTTTCAAGCCACAATCTTTCCGGAGATCCTGATTCATAGCGGAGTAAACCCTCTTCAACCGCTTTATGTGCATATCCCGAAAAAATGGAAACAAAATGTACATTGCCGTAATTGAATGAATAATCAAGCCCATTGCCCGGCAACGAAAACATTTTAAAAAAAATTGGATAAGGTTGCTGAAAATTTTCTCCCGGTGCATTTACTATATCGTGGTTCCCGAGTGTTGACATCATGGGAGCCCTCGAAACCAATGGCTGAATTGTATTCAATAAGCCTTTCCAGCCTTCTTCAATAGATCCATTGTTTACGATATCGCCCATATGAAGTGTAAAGTCAGGCCCTGCACCTGAAAGCAGGCTGATAATTTCTTTTGTTTTTTCGAAATTTTCATTAAACTCATTGTTTTGAGTATCGCCAAATACCCCGACTGTAAATGGGGTTCTGTCACCCAACTTAGGTTTCGATTTAAACGAAAAAGTTTCGCTCCATCCGGTTTCATCCGATCCGCATTTGTAATAATAGGTTGTATTGGGCTTTAATTTTTTCAGGGCTACTTTATAAATAATTTCTCCATTGTGCTCATCCACAGTTGCATATACTGTTTTATTCAATTGCTGTTCTTTGGCCCCGAAGCTCACAGCAGAATTTTTAACAAATCTTGTATCACTCCAGATTACATTAACATCAGCGTGTTTGGCGCTGCCTGATTCTCCAAAGCTTAGATGAATCCGCCGAGGTTGTGCAAACAGGCTTATATTCAGCAATACCGCCAATAAAATGGGCAATTTCCTTAGTATGGATTGTCGCAT
>CAZMDP010000130.1:0-1143 GCA_964565015.1 uncultured Prolixibacteraceae bacterium
ACTGCGTACCGGTGGTATAAACGGCCCATTCGATAAATGCATCGGCATAGCCTATTCCGTAACTCAGGGTATTATTCACACCGTCTTCGCGGTGATGAAAACTGTTTCCGTACTGAATGCCGCGACCTCCCGCTTCACGATTGGCAAATCCGCCCGGCTCAAACCGGAATGTATAACCATATTTCCTGCCTATCCACTCCACATACTTAATTTCATTTTCAATCACATTAACCACTTTTTCAAAGGTTTGCCGGTCGCCTGTAAACAGCATGTTTTTGGCCTGAATGCCGGCAATTTTTATGCGGTCGCCACCCGGACGGGCACCCGGAGCATCAATATGTGCCCTTCCAATAATGGGTTGTGCTTTGTCCACCAGTTCTTTGGGCAAATCGTCGCCAATCAGCAACATTAAACGCACTAAATTATCGGGTGTGCCAATCTGGTTGTGCCACCAGTTTTCACAGATATAATCGTTGTCAACCCAGTGTTTCAGAGCAAGTTCAATACTGTTTTTAATCTTGTTGCTTTTGTGATGTTCCGATGATTCTGAGCTGTAAGCCCTTGCCAGCACTACCATATTCGACAGATGACCTCTATGCTGAAATCCCTCGTTCGAAACATCCACATAATCGATATCCGGCCAGGTTCCATCGTTCCTGATGCTGTTCAGAGTCCGTGAAACTTCCGAATCATCAACGCGGGGTTTCATCATTTCTTCTAAAATCCTTTTTTTTATAGTATCAAAGTCGGACTGTGCGTAAAGGTTTGCAGAATAAATAATTAACACCACACCTATTATCGCACATATAAAAATATTTTTTTTCATTGGATCGTAATAACTAATTTATAAATTGATGACTTAATGGATTCCTACCTCCGCAGGAATGCTTTTAAACCATGAACTATTTCATTAATACCGGATTCCTCTCGCCACATTGCGATACGGTGCCTCCGCTGGAATGATTAAACCGGCTAAGGCGTTTTTCCTTCCCACAATTTAAAATCATCCCAGTATAGTTGCAGCGTTTTTTCGTTGGTACGCATAAAATCGATCAGTTTTTTAGATGTATAAAGCTTCAGCGGATTGAAATCGGTCACACCATCTGGATTTTTATCGCCCGTGTTATGGGTATAATTTGTTAC
>CAZMDP010000130.1:1153-6032 GCA_964565015.1 uncultured Prolixibacteraceae bacterium
ATCGAAAACCACCTTTCTCTCACCGCCATCGGGCTGTATGGCCATCCAGAAACGCCCATTCTGAGCATTGCCTTCCTTGTAATAATAATCAATGGTAAACCATTTGCCTATAGGTACTTTTACACTTTGATTTACCTCTTTCCAGAGCGTAGTATATTTTTGGCTCCCGTCCTGAAACAGTTCACAATCCTGGCCATCGAGGATAAAACAGAGGTCATTTTCCCACTCTACGGGCTTTCCAATACCGAGGGTAATCCTGAACCGGTGCGGAACTGTCTGGCTCCATGTAATGTTGTTCCAGAACTCAAAAATGGTCAACCAGGTAATTTTTTCCGGAAACTTACGGACTGTATTGAAATCATCGGGCAAAAAAATCCTTACCGACTGGTAAAACTCTTTCATGCCTTTTTCGGCGCCGTAGAGATTGGCCTGAATCCTGCCTTTTGTTCCACCCACGTTGGCATCGTTCAGCCAGAAATGGAGAACATGGTTCGATGGGTTTCCCGGCTCCCTTACTATCCGGGCAAACCGTTGTGTGGTATCGCCACCCTGGTACTGAAGATTGAAACGGCCGATAATTTTACTGTTGTCGAGGTCTTCCACCCAATCGTTCGGGGGCGGCACCGAATTATCTTTCCCGATGATGTCGTCATCGCCGGTAAATGGATTGTTGCCGGGTTTGATTTTCGAACCGGGCTCAAACCCTGACTGGAACAGGAGAATCCCTTCTTTACTTTTTTCGCCGTCGGGCTGCTGAATTTCAGCGGAACAAAACACAAGCGCCGGAAGGCTGACGATGGCAAAAAATAAAATGATGGTCAGTTTTCTGGTCATATCTGATATTTTTTTGATTTTACTGCATGATTATTTGTTTATCGCTGCTCAAAAGGAGCTGGTTCTCACCGGAACGGTTTCCGGCTAAGGTATTGTTATTTTCGGTTATGTTTTTTACAGCATACGATTCAATTCCATAACCGTTGTTGTAATGTGCGATGTTGTTCGTAATGAATATGTCGGACGAACCCTTGTAAAGGAATTCGGCCATTATCCCAGAGCGGTCGTTTGCTTCAATAAGGTTTCGATCAACAGTAATTCCGCTGCTTTCGGTAATAAGCAAGCCGTACCAGCCATTGCGGGCAATTTCGCTGTTGCTAACGCTTACATTACGGCAATGGGCAATAGCCAGACCGCTACCATGCGGGGAGTTTACCAACCGGCAACCTTGTATGGTCACATCTGAACTCCGGGTAATCAGCAGGTTGTGTTGCAACCGGGGGCCTGGAACCACCGATGATCCACTTTCATTAAAGTCGCAACCCGATATTTTTACGTTTTGTGCGGAATTGATAAAAACCCCGTTCCAGGTGCAGTTCTGAACTGTAATATTTTCGAGCGTGATGTTTTTCATTTGGCCTTCGGTATTTGCCAAAAACATTATCCCTGCCCGGCTGGCTGTACTCCGGTACGAACGGCGACTGTTGGGATCGCTGGCCAGTTCGGGATTTGTTGCGCCTTCGATCACCAGGTCGCGGATAACCACATGGTGCATATCGGGAGTGGCGTTAATCATCGCCTCGCGTGACCCTGAACCAGGCTCGAGAAACAAAACGGTTGACAGGCCTTCGCCTGCAAGCCGAGTGCCCGACGGTATTCTCAGGGGAGCCGGTAATTTATGCAAACCGGCCGAGGCAATAACCCACCACCCGGAGCCGGCAGCCTTGTCGAGCGCTTCCTGCAGCGATTGGCCGGGCGATACATACAAGGCATTGTCGGGGATTTTTACAGATGGAGTGTTCATGGCACCGGCCGGATACCCAATCGGGTTAGGTTTAGGAGAGGTTATTTTTAAAGGTTTTTCATCCACTGGCGCCCTGAATGCAGTTAATGTGCTTTTGGTGGTTTTTGGCCTGATGAAATCGGCTGCCTGTCGGGTAAAAGGCAGTTCAATTCCTTTGGATGCATAGTGTCGATAGACGTATTCAAAATCGTCGCGTATATCTTTCGCCCTTTCGGAAAGTGGCCCGTAGCTGAAGGGTTTTTCACCCATCAGAAATGAAGCTGTAAACTCAAAACCGAGGCCAATCCGGTTATCGGCAATCGAAAAAAGGTCGATGCCCTGTGTGTAAGCTATTCGTGCAGCTCCGGCAAACTCGCCCAATCCTAACTGAACATGAGCCTGGTCGCGTGTGGTTTCCTGGCATTGCCCGTTGGGCCAGATGTATTTGAAAATACTCCCGTTGAGCGGAGCATACAGAAAATGATTTAGGGCATTATTAAACATTTCGCGGTTATCGGTAAAAACAGCAATGGCCATGATGGATTGAATGATTGCTCCATCCCAGTTGCCATTTGCCTGCGGATAATAGAACCGTAGGAGTGGGTAGTAAACCGTCATCAGCATATTGGTGAACCGATCGATATCACCTTGTTTCCATCCAGAATCGGTGTAGCGCAGGATTTCGGCTGCATTGCAAAACAAATGACCGGTCCATCCGGCAAGCAGTTTGGCATCGTTGTAATCGAAATCCCACAATACAGCCGACCAGGCATTGATGATGTCAATGGCTTTATCGGCGTATGCCTTATCTTCGGTGATATACCACAATAATGCACAGTCGTATGCCAGGTTTGCCCCTTTACGGAGGTCTTCTCCGCCTATGTTTGGTTTACCGTATGAACCACGGAGTACATGTGCAAATGGAGTGATTTCAAAATCAAGGTTGGTGGCCTCTACCAGTCTGTTGAATGAGTCTTTCCAGGGCTGAGCCCCCGCATGCACCTGCTTTTTCATGTATTGCAGGTCGGCTCCGGTTTGATAAATGCCGGGGTGGATGAATGAATTTGCGGTGAGTTTATCGGGGAGAAACAAAAATAATGTGATGGCTACCAGGGGTATCAGAAAAAAATGCCTGTTCATCTTTCTTGTTTTTTATTAAAGTCTGTCTCTCCTGGCGAGTAAATAAAAAAGCCATTGCCCCTCAGAAACTTCAGGGCAATGGCCATAACTAAAGTTCTGCCTATTTCACTGTATAGCGTTTTACGCTGATGGTCATAGTGCGTGCCGTGTTGTTTGCAGCGTTCACATAAATGTAAGCCCTGTATTTTCCATCGGCAGTTTCGACCCATGCGCCCGATTCGGCCCTGAGGTTCAAAGCCCAGCTGGGAGCATCGGAAAGGTTGAGTGTTTCAAAATCTACATCATCTACATAGATACCATATTGCAATTGGGCCAGGTGCCTATCGCGCAATGCCCATGTACGAAGAATCCTGACATTGTTTCCAACGCCTGCCGGTAAAGTAACTCCCGGCCTGTAATCGGCAGGTGCGGCAGGTGCTACCAGAGCATGGTTGAATGTTACCCCGGTTATGGTCCGATAAAGATAAACCAGGTCGATATTTGCGGCTTTTGAAGCTGCATCGGCTGCATTATAAGCGGTCATATCAGCAATGGAGAAATACATCAGATTGTTATCGCTTAAAACGATGTTGCGTTTCATCTCCATTTTTGCAATGGTATAAGGCCCCATTTTGTAGGTAACCGTTTCGCCGGTACTGGCTTTTGCGGTAAACGTAAACGAAACTGTTTTTCCACGTGCTTCCTCCGGGATCATGTAGTAATACCTGAGTGCGGCGGCAACCGTATCCCTGCTGAATATTACCTCCGTCTTGTTACCGGTAGTCACCGAAGGGTTTCCTACCACAACCGGAATATCATTTCCGCTTGCATCGGTGTAAAACGAACGGTGTTCCATATATGTTCCCGAAGCACCGGGGATGGTAGCTTCGACCTGCATGGAGGTTAATTTACCTTTACCATATCCTAAAGCTGCAGCATATACAAACTCTATGTCGAGTCCAACCACATGTGGGCCAATGGTCCTTTTAATGCAGTCGTTCTGTAAATGGGTTTTGGCTTCGGGGAGGGCATATTCCTCTTCCTGGCAGGCTGCAAAAAGCATTACCAATGCCATAACCCAGATCAAACTAAAATATTTACGTTGCATAGTTATTCACGATTAAGGTTTTGGTTGAACTGTTACATACACGGTGTAGGTTTTCTTCACCTTGCGGTTACCCGATATCACTGTCCATTGTTTCGGATTGTTCAGATCGGAGAAATCGACCCATGAGGTAATCTTAGGATCGAGTTTGGCATCGGTAACCAGAGAGAATTGCGGCCATAGTTTTTTAAGGTCGGTACCCCAGAAAACTTCCACATTTATAGTCTGAGCAGTGGTATCTATAACGGCTGCCTTTGTTCTTGCTGTCTGAAAGTCGGGGCCAAGAAGTTCGAAGTTACTGACATAGCATTCTGCCCTTTCGGTAATGAGCAAACCATCTTCATCGATGGGGTAATCGGCGCACCGTATTCCGGCAAAGGTTAAAAACAACAGTGCCAGTGATATTTTGAATATTTTTTTCATTGATCTTATTTTAAGGTTATATCCATATTACATCCATGGTCTGTTTTGCGTAAGATTCGAATTGCGGTCGCGTTCTCCCGGAGGGATCCTGAAAATGTAACACTGTTCATAGGTCCTTTCGGAAGTATTCTGGAAGTATTGTTGCCTGTTTACGCCATGCGTATCGCGACGCCAAACGCCTGCACTGTATGGCGGGCCCCAAACCCTTTCGATTGCCCTCCAGCGACGGAGGTCAAATCCACGGTGGCCTTCACCCAGAAGCTCGATAATGCGTTCCTGCTCAATGGCATCGAAGAACGATTGCTTATCGGCATATTTTTCGGGTTTAAGTGGCGGAAGGTTTCCGCGGCGGCGGATTTTATTGACCAGTTCAACCGCATCGGCCTGAGGGCCATAAGCTTCATTGGTTGCTTCGGCATACATCAGGTAAACGTCGGCAAGGCGCATAACCGGCC
>CAZMDP010000131.1:0-6026 GCA_964565015.1 uncultured Prolixibacteraceae bacterium
AACCGTACGAAAAATAGTCATAAACTATTCTCGTACAACCTCTACCCAGGCCCAAGTGCCAAAAAAGGGCTTTATGGGGTTCTTTTAGGAAAAGGCGAACGAGAAGGTTGGTTAACTGCACACTGTTCAACCGTACAAGTTACAAGTCCGTACCATAACGTAACCACATTTATGCACGAAGGTGCAAGCGGGGGAGGTAAAAGTGAAATGAACCAACACATAGTGCGTGAACCCAATGGACAGATCCTTTTAGGTACCAACACAATTACGGGTGAGTCCCGTCTGATTAATATCCCCATTTTTTCATCGTTCAGTCCGGTTACCGACGATATGGCCCTATGCCACCCATCATACCAGAAAAGCAATGGTAAACTTACCTTAATGGATGCTGAAAATGCATGGTTTATCAGGGTTGACGGTATTCAAAAATATGGTGACGACCCATTCCTTGAGCAAATAACCATGCAGCCCGAAGAACCTGCCTTGTTTCTGAATATTGATACCAAACCCGATGGAATAGCATTGGTTTGGAAACATATCATGGATGAACCCGGTAAAAAATGTCCGAACCCGCGTGTGATACTTCCACGACGTATTGTTCCCGAAGTACTCGACAGGCCGGTCACTGTTGATGTACGGAGCTTTGGTGTGCGCACTCCCCCATGTTCGGCTGAAAAACCATCTTATGGTATTGTTGGATTGTTCCACATTTTGCCCCCGGCCCTTGCATGGTTGTGGAGGCTCGTGAGTCCGCGCGGATTTGCCAACCCGAGTATAGTCGACAAAGGAAGTATGGAAAGCGAAGGAGTTGGTTCATACTGGCCATTTGCAACCGGATCGATGATCAGGCACGCCAACCTGTTGCTCGAACAAATTATCAGTACGCCCCGTGTACGCTATACCCTTGCACCCAATCAGCACGTGGGGGTCTGGAAAGTAGGATTTAAACCGCAATTGCTTATGCGTGAATACCTTACACGCCGCGGAAATGCAAAGCTACGTCCCGATCAGTATCAGCCTGCTCGCTGCCCAATTCTTGGATATGAATTGAATTACCTGACCATTGAAGGGACTAAAATTCCATCGCGATTCCTGAAAGTGTATCGTCAGAAGGAAGTTGGCGAACAAGGATACGATGCCGGAGCAGAAATACTCTACAATTTCTTCAGACAGGAATTGCAAAAATTTCTTGTGCCCGATCTCTTACCACTCGGAAAGCAGATAATTGAAGCATGCCTTGAAGGAAAATCGGTTGAAGATTACAACAAAATCCTTCCGATGGATTACCAGTACGCTTTCCACCATATTTCGGGAAACGAACCAGTGCTGGTTTAAAAATATAGCAATTCGGTCATTCTTTTCATTCGTTCCATGATAGTAATTTTAGCAAATTGATTCAAACATTTTTAGAGGATGACCAGGAAGGGGCCACATTGGGCTCCTTCTTTTTTTAGTTAATTTTGCACCGGAATTATTTCCGGAAATTCGATGGAAAAAGGAACCGATATAAAAAAAGCAGCAGGGATTCTCCGAAATGGAGGTTTGGTCGCTTTTCCGACCGAAACTGTTTATGGTTTGGGGGCCGATGGTTTAAATCCATTGGCAGTTGCCCGCATTTTCGAAGTAAAGCAGCGGCCTTCGTTCGATCCATTGATCCTTCACGTTTCATCGATTGAAGAAACCAGGAAGCTTTTCAAAGAACCTGACGATAAAAGAATTCGTATGCTGATGGAGAAATTCTGGCCGGGACCTTTGACCATCGTCAGTGAAAAAAAACCTTTAGTACCAGACATAGTAACATCTGGGATGACAACCGTCGCCGTCAGAATGCCCGCAAACGATATCGCATTGGAGCTGATTACTGAAGCAGGGATACCTGTTGCAGCGCCAAGCGCCAATCTATTTGGTAAACTAAGCCCCACCATGCCCCAGCATGTTCAAAAACAACTTAAAGGTGTCGATTATCTTCTCGATGGGGGGAAAACGCAAATCGGGGTTGAATCAACCATTGTATCCTTTTCGGGGGGCATAGCAAAGCTACTGCGTCCGGGTGCTATTACTTTTGAGCAATTGCAGGATCTAATTCCAGAAATTATACAGGGTCAGCCATCCGAAAACCAGGCATTAGAAGCTCCCGGGCAACTGAAAAGCCATTACTCGCCCGAAAAACCATTATTTATTTTTACTAAACTGCCTGAAAGATTAAAACCTGGTTCGGGTATAATATTTTTTTCACAGGTAACTTCTTCGGTTGAAAATTCCGAAGGAACTATTATACTCTCGAAAAATGGCGACCCGAAAGAAGCTGCTGCCAACCTATTTACCGCCCTCCACGACATGGAAAATAACCCATACATTGAGCGTATATTTATCGAACAGGTTGAAGAAAAAGGAATTGGACTGGCCATAATGGACAGGGTGAAAAAAGCGGCTTACAGACATAAGCAATTCAATGAATAAAATGGATGCACAATACCACCAAACAATAATGAATACAATAGCCAACCGTAAACAAAGATAACCCGACAACTTTTCCCCCTTTATTTCCCCATTTTACTGATTACCTCTCCGTTTGTTGTAAGGTAATGCCCGGCCAAATCGGCAGCCAAACATGAATGGACTGGGATAATTTCGGCCAGGCCTCCGATTTTAAACTTTTTCAAATCGTTAAAATCAGATTTGACAATACCATGCTCCTGAGAAAGGCCCGAAACATAAGTGTTTTCTCCGGCTAAGTCTCCCGTTTCGGCGCTACATGCCCCTATCGCACCGTAACTTTTTTTATTTAAATGATTAATGATGTATTCCTTCGATAAATGCACCGCCCCTCCATACATCACAAACTCGTTACGCGAAAAATGGCGCGACACTACTGGGCATAACACTTTGGCTGCAATGTTGCTTTTCTCACACGCCCCAAGCTCAAGTTGCATTATATCGTAAAACACAAAATTTCCCGGGCGGATTTCATCAACCCCATCAAAGCGATCGGAAATCGAACAGGCCGGAGTATCGCCAAGCGATGCCTCCACATCCGGATATTCAACTTTAAAGTGTTCCTTCATCGACCTAAGTTTCATAAGCGCATCGGCATGTCGTATAAGTATCTCTTCGCTGTTGCGTGCCGAATATGTTTGCCCGGTATGGCTCAGAAAACCTTTGAATGAAACAAAAGGGCTTCCCTTCATCATAGCGAGTAGCTCGTCAACCTGATTTACCTTATTCACCTCAACCCCGGAACGGAAATAACCGGTATCAACTTCGATATATACTCCTACTTCCCTGGAAATACTCTTCAAAAACAACGATAATGCAGATGTATTTTCCACAAGTACATTTAAAGTGATTTTTTCGGCCAACTCATTGATTTCATTCGATTCCCTCACATTAACCGGAAATGCAATCGTAATGTCATCCCATCCATGTGAGGCAAAATACCTGGCCATCGAGACCGACGAAACCGTGATGGCCCTAACCCCAAAATCACGGAACCAGTTTCCGATGATTGCCGACTGATGGGTTTTAAAATGAGGCCTGAACCTGAGGTTGTGTTTTCGGGCTTTTTCGGCCATACGGCTGATATTCTCCACGCATACGGCTTTATCAACAACAAAGGTTGGCTTGTTAATTTCTGTCAACATATAGGTTTTATTATTGTTTCGATTCATGTATCAGGCTGCTTCTCAGTTCGAGAAGTTTTTTCGATATGCCTACCTTATAAAGGTGCGGACGGATAAACCTGAGGTGCTCAACCGGCAGGCAATTTATGCGATCCTTAAGATAATGATGAATTTCAACAGGATTCTGCTTCGGGATCAAAATCTGTCCTCCTGAATATACAAGCTTTAATAGTTCTTCTGAATTTAACCTGCCCACAAGGGTGTTTTTTTCGGGATAAACCGGATGAAATAATAGCGTATTTTCCTGAATTATTTCATCATACAGAAAAATACCGTCACGGTAAAACTTACCTTCCTGATCGTAAAACCTGATTACTTTTTTTATGCCGGGTAATGTAACTTTTTCAATGTTATCCGAAATCTTCATCCGCGGTATTCCATTGCACGAGCTCAGTTTATAAACCCCGTCGAGTGCGGCATCGGGTTTTCCGGCGGCAAGTTCGGTACCAACTCCGAAAACATCAATAGGAGCTTCCTGTTCGGTCAAAAGGCTTTTTATTACATACTCGTTTAACTGATTTGAAGCAACAATCTTTACGTATGATAACCCTTCTCTGTCGAGCATTTGTCGGGCTTTTTTACTCAGATAGGCAAGGTCGCCGCTATCGAGGCGGATGCCAAATAACTTTTCGCCACGCTCTTCCATTTCGTGCGCCACCTTTATTGCATTAGGCACTCCCGAGCGCAAAGTATCGTAAGTATCGACCAATAGAATAGTTTTGTTACCGTGTATTTTTGCATAAGCACTAAACGCTTCATACTCGCTGTCGAAATTCTGAATCCACGAATGTGCCATAGTACCCGATACAGGTATGTTGTAAAGCGCGGCTGAATACACATTTGAAGTAGAATCAGCACCACCGATAACTGATGCGCGGGATGCCATAATTCCGCCCATGCCCTGTGCCCGGCGAAGTCCAAACTCCGAGAATATCCTGTCTCCTGCTACTTGCCTGATCCGGTAAGCTTTGGTGGCAATCAACGATTGAAAATTCAGAACATTCAGCAACAAGGTTTCAATTAATTGCACCTCAGCAAGACGGCCTTCGACCCTAACAACGGGTTCACCGGGAAAAATTACTTCACCCTCGTTCATACTATAAACTTTTCCCCTGAAACGAAAACCAGCGAGCCAATTCAGAAACTCTTCCGGGAAACCCTGATTTCTGAGATAAACGATGTCTGTTGTCGAAAACCTAAAGCATTGGAGCATTTCAAGCAAATCAAACAAACCGGCAAATACGGTAAATCCGTTCCCGAACGGATTGGTCCGGAAAAAATAATCGAATACAGCAGGCTCTTCGTGCCTGTTTAGCTCATAAAAACCACGTGTCATGGTAAGCTCGTAGAAATCGGTATATAAGCCAATCTGATCGGGAAATACAGCCATGTCGGAATTGCTTTAAACACATAAAAATAAAAATAAAATCCTTTAAAAGTTCAGGGCCGTTTGTATGGCTTTATGTAAAAAAAATAAGGCTGCCAAAATTTGACAGCCTTATCCGACCTGATTAAGTGGAAATATACTATTGCTTAAGCACACATTTCTTTAAATCAAGATGGATGACATAGTACCTGTATCCACTTACCGAAATTTCAAGGTCTTTACCTTTGTAGGTTGTAAATAATCCGGCAGCAGGCCTTTTCTTTGGCAATGTGTTATAACCCTGAACTTTTACAGGTTCATCAACATCCTGCAATTCCCAACTTCCAAGATCAATCTTTAAAGTACCGTTCGAAATCGTAACCGTTGCATCGGTTAAATTCTGGCCAGCATAAATGGGCTGTGTTGCAGCACCATTTGTATCAAAAACATACCACCAGGCACTGCCGGCCCCTATTAAACTTCCACCAAAACCGGTTTCTTCAGTACATTCATACTCATCACCTTGTTCTTGCCGGTCATCGCAACATACAGTATAGGTGCTGTACCATCCCCAACGCGGACCTCCAAAAGGTGTACCTTCGCTCCAGGCTGTTTCATCACCTACCACAGCGTGGGCATAAATGTACAGCGACGCTCCACAAATATCTCCCTGGATAAGGCTGCTCAGGGGAATATAAAATACATATTCTCCAGCATCTTTTAATTTGTAAGGGAATTGACCAGGAACTGGAGCAGCATTTTTGCCACTTGATTTTGGTACGCTGCCAGGATCGGTCCCAACCCAAAGATGTACTTCCGAAATGGAATACCCTTCCTTAACCAGGTATTCAACTTTTAAATAATTGTCGTCGTTCGATACGACAAGGTTGCCGACATTGATTGTTTTTCCGGCAAAGAGTGTAAATGAAGAAGCACCACAATTGGGAGAAAAATTTTCAACAGTTGCGCTCTTCAGGAGG
>CAZMDP010000132.1:0-6012 GCA_964565015.1 uncultured Prolixibacteraceae bacterium
TTTTTACTGTTATAGGTGCATTTTCCTGTGCTGTTTATTCCGCCCTTCATAATAAACTTGTTGCAAGTTATTCAACATTCTCGCTCAATTTATTTCTTTTCGGCCTGCCTACCCTGCTTTATTTACCTTTAACCGATTTCAGTCAGTTTATCGGTTTAAACTGGGTTATCTGGCTTGTGCTCTTATTTTTAGGGGTAAATACCCTGGTAGCCTACACTACCATTTCGATCTCCCTGAAATACCTCGAAGCCGGAAAAGTGAGCATTATAATTATTCTGAATCCGATTATAACTTTCATATTGATGGGATTTTTTACCAGGATGAAGGTAAGCTGGATTGATGGTGAGAATTTCACTACTTTATCAGTTATTGGTGCCCTGATTGTAATTTTGGGAGCAGTTCTGGTTGTAAGTAAGAAACGTAACCGTAAAACAAGTTTTTAGGCGTACATTTTGGCATCAAGTTTTCACACTACCTCCATCCTTTCTACCGGGACAATGTCCATTCCCTTATACTTCAGCAAAAGATTGGCTACAGCCAGGGTATCTTTTTCACAGTAGCGTATAATGCGGTCAATATCGTTTTCTTCGTAATATACTTTTGCTACCTGACTGCCGTCAATATCGTCCTTTGGGGTTGGAATCCCGAACAAGGCGCATAACAGCGAAAGCGAAGTGTAATGCTTATAATCGCCAAATTTCCATAACTGAAGGGTATCAATAAGCATTTCTTTGGTTTCCCATGGTTTTGCCCCGGCAATGTTCAGTATGGGAGGCAGATCGAGCCCATTTACAAGCATCCGCCGCGAAATATATGGATAATCGAACTCCTGGCCATTATGGGCGCAAAGCTTTTTTTTGCCCGCAACATTAAATTTCATTAATGCTTCCGAAAACTGCATCAACAATTTCTTTTCATCCCGATCGTAAAATGACTTAACCCTGTAATACAAAGCACCTGGCCTTCGGTATAGGTATCCTGCCGAAATCACTATAATCCGGCCAAACTCTGCATAAATTCCGGCCCTTGTATATAAATCGGCGGGCGAAATGGTTTCTGATACCGAACTTTTCATTTTTTCGGCCCAAAGCTTTTGCCACATCGGGCTGAGGTCGTCGTAACGGCTTACAATTGGGACAGTCTCGATATCGAGGAAAAGTACCTCTTCGACGTTTAATTGATCAAGCATTTTTCGGTAGGTTTTTTCTGAGTATTTGTTTTATGTATTGGGTTAAGATTTCTATTGCTTTTCGGTTCATTCCGCCCTGAGGGACAATTATATCGGCATATCGTTTTGTGGGTTCAATAAATTGCAGGTGGCTCGGCCTCACGGTTTTTTCGTAACGTTCGAGAACCTGTTCCACATTTCTTCCCCTTTCGAGGATATCGCGCATGATCACCCTTGAAAGCCTTACATCCGAATCGCAATCCACAAATACCTTAACATCCATCAGGTTGCGCAGTTTCTCATCGGCCAGGCAGAGAATCCCTTCAATAATTAAAACATGTTTAGGCTCAATGGTTACCGTTTCAGGCTGCCGTGTACAGGTAATAAACGAATAGGTGGGCTGCTCAACCGATTTCCCTTCTTTTAATGCCTCAACATGTTTCACCATGAGATCAAATTCGATGGCATCGGGGCGGTCATAATTTTTCCGGCGTCTTTCCTCAAGTGAAAGATGGCTGTTGTCATAATAATATGAATCGTGCGACATAACCGCTACCTCGCCTTCGGTAAACGACTGGGCAATTTTTTGGACCACTGTTGTTTTACCAGAGCCTGTTCCTCCTGCAATCCCGATTACCAGCATAATTTTTAGCCTATTGTTAATAAAATGAGCAATTTGTCAGGGCCTGCCTGCCGACTGCTAAAATAGTGTTATTTTTGCCATTATTATCGTTAAAATCATAATAAAAACGAAAGAAATATGATCAATCATGTGGTTCTTTTCAAACTCCGCCCGTACCCATTAGCAGAAAAAGTGGCCATTCTTGCCGAATTGAAGGAAAAACTCGAAAACCTTAAAAATGAAATCAGTGAACTGGTCTATATCGAAGCAGGAATCAATTGCGAACCCGAATCGAAAAACTACGACCTTGCTTTAATATCTCATTTCGGTTCGCTTGACGATCTTGAGCGTTACAGGGTTCACCCCGCACATGTTGAGGTTGCCAAACGAATCGGCGAAGTTGCTGAAGCGCGGGTGGCCGTTGATTACGAATTTTAATTACCATTGAAAATACAACAAGGAGCAGCTTATATCCTTTGAAATTCAGGCCTGTTTATCAGGAGAGAATATGGGGCGGCAACCGGTTGCATACATTGCTGAACAAAGAAGTATGCCAGAACGGCGGATGCGGCGAAAGCTGGGAATTGTCGGCTGTTGAAGGCCATGTTTCGGTTGTATCCAACGGTTTTCTTGCCGGGAACGACCTTCAGGAGCTTATTGAAATTTATATGGCCGATCTTGTAGGTGAACGGGTTTTCGAAAAATTTGGCGAAGAGTTCCCTTTGCTGATAAAATTTATCGACGCTGCCGACGATCTTTCCATACAAGTGCACCCTAACGATGAACTGGCAAAAAAAAGGCACAATGCTTACGGAAAAACCGAAATGTGGTATGTGCTGCACGCCGACGAGGGCGCCATGCTCAATTCGGGGTTCAATCAACCGGTTGATCGCCAGAAATATATCGAGTACTTCGAAAGCGGCCGTTTGACAGAAATACTGAATTTCGAACCTGTTAAAGCAGGCGATGTATTTTTTATACCTGCCGGAAGGGTGCATGCAATCGGGAAAGGGATTATCCTTGCCGAAATTCAGCAAACCTCCGATGTAACATACCGCATTTACGATTACAACCGGAAAGACAAAAACGGCAACCTCCGTGAATTGCATACCGACCTGGCGCTCGATGCCATCGATTTCAGCTTCAGCAAAAACTACAAAACCAATTACCGGATCGTTAGGAATAAAACGGCAGAAGTTGTTACATGTGAGTATTTTACAACAAATATTATTGAATTCGATAAGGAAATTACCAAGGATATTTCAGCCATCGACTCTTTTGTGATTTATATCTGTATTGAGGGTGAATATGATATTTGCTGGAATTCGGAAAGTGAAAGCATTGCCAAGGGCGATACCATTCTGGTTCCCGCCACGTTGGAAGAATATTCGTTGAAACCTAAAAACGGGTTGGTTAAAGTTCTTGAAGTCCATATTCCATAATTTAACGGTTTAATAAAATTTAAACACGAAATATAGTCTTAATGGAAATAAAGCAGGCAAGGTTTATCACAAGCAACACTTCGGTTGACAAATGTCCGAAACCCGACAAGCCGGAATATGCATTTATCGGTCGGTCAAATGTGGGAAAATCCTCGCTCATTAATATGCTTGTCAACAGTAAGACACTGGCCAAAACTTCGGCACGCCCAGGTAAAACGCAGTTAATCAACCATTTTCTGATAAACGAATCGTGGTACCTTGTTGACCTTCCGGGCTACGGCTACGCAAAGTTACCCCTGTCGGAACGTAAAAAATTGGAGAAAATAATCAGGGAATATATTCTGAAAAGAGAAAACCTTTATTGCTTGTTTGTATTGATCGATATCAGGCACGAGCCTCAGATGATCGATCTCGAATTTATCGAATGGCTTGGGATTAACCAGGTTCCGTTTGCTCTTGTATTCACAAAAAGCGATAAACTGAAAGATGATGAAATTGATCCAAAAGTTCAGAATTACAAGAATAAGCTTTTAGAAAAATGGGAATCATTACCTGCGGTTTTTATAACCTCGTCGACCCGTTTCGCCGGTAAAGAAGAATTACTCGAATACATTGGTATGATTAACCGGTCAGCATAGATCAATTAGGGCAACATTATCTTATTCAATGAATTTATAGAGTATGGAACCTATCACTGCAATAAAATTTTACATTTGCAGCGGAAATGGTAATAATAATCCAACAAAAAGTTAACAATGGGATCGAAAAGCCATCCTTTAAAAATTTTTTCCTGTCGGAATTCAACCTACTTAGCTGAAAAAATTTGTGAAAGTCTGGGAATAAACCTCGGACAAACCTCCTGCCCGATATTTTCTGACGGAGAATTTGAACCCTGTTACGAAGAGACCATTCGTGGTTCGCACGTATTCATAGTTCAATCGACGCCACCACCTGCCGATAACCTGATGGAACTTTTGCTGATGATCGATGCAGCTAAAAGGGCCAGTGCATACAAGGTGATTGCCGTAATTCCCTACTTTGGTTATGCACGCCAGGACCGTAAAGACAAGCCACGCGTTTCGATAGGCGCAAAACTTATGGCCGATCTGCTTTCGGCAGCAGGGGTTGACAGGGTGATTACCATGGATTTGCACGCCGATCAGATTCAGGGCTTCTTTAATGTGCCGGTTGACCACTTGTTTGCATCGGCCATGTTTATCCCGTTCATTCGGAGCATGGGCCTGAACGATATTGTTATTGCATCGCCCGATGTTGGCGGCACAAAACGTGCAAACACCTATGCCCGGCTGCTCGAAACCGATATGGTTATCTGCCATAAATCGCGGGCTAAGGCCAATGTTGTGGATACCATGACTTTAATTGGTGAGGTTGCCGATAAAGACGTTATCATTGTCGACGATATGATTGATACCGCCGGTACCATAAAGAAAGCAGCCCAACTGATGATCGACAAAGGTGCCAAAAGCGTCAGGGCGTTTGCAGCACATGGCGTCCTTTCGGGTGCAGCCATCGAAAATATTGAAACTTCGTTGCTCGAAGAGGTGTACTTTACCGACTCACTACCCCGGAAAAACTCTTCCAGTAAAATAAAATATATCAGTGTTGCCGATGCTTTTGCCGAAGCCATTGCAAGGGTTTATAAAAATCAGTCGATAAGCTCGTTATATTTCAGATAATTGCTATTTTTGCACCGCTTTTCCAAAAAATGGCTGCGAAAAGGTTATGCATGCTGTTTGTCCTGCCATAGGCGGGAAGGACTGAGTACCATAATTATTAATTAATTTTTATTATGAAGACATTTGAAATTAAAGGTAGTCTCCGGACCTCAACCGGGAAAAAAGATTCGAAAAACCTGAGGGATCAGGAACTTGTTCCTTGTGTGCTATACGGTGGAAATGAAAACATTCATTTTGCCTTACCGTTCAACGAATTCAGGCATATTGTTTACACACCTGAAGTCTTCCTGGTCAACCTCGACATCGAAGGGAAAAAATATCAAGCCATCTTACAGGATACCCAGTGGCATCCTGTTGAGGAAAAAATGCTTCATGCCGACTTTCTGCAGGTATTCGACAATAAACCTTTAAAAGTCAGCTTGCCGGTTACAATTGTTGGAACAGCCAAAGGAACAAAGGCTGGGGGTAAATTAAAGGTAAACCTCAGAAAACTCAAAGTAAAAGGGTTGGCGGCCGATTTACCCGAAGCCATCCATGTTGATGTTACCGAACTTGGTCTCGGACAGAGCATAAAAGTAGGTGAACTGAAAACAGAAAAACTTCAGTTACTCAACAACAAATCGGATGTAATTGCCACCGTTACCATTACCCGTGCTGCACGTGCAGCTATGTCGGCCGACAAAGGCAAAAAGTAAACTTTAATTTTAAGTAATTTGAAGTACCTTATTGCCGGATTGGGCAACATCGGAAAAGAATACGAAAATACCCGCCACAACATAGGGTTTAAAATATTGGACGCACTGGCCAGTGCGTCCAATGTTGTTTTTGCCGACAGTCGTTATGGGTTTGTTGCCGATATGAAGTTCAAAGCAAGGACGTTTATTCTTTTGAAACCAACTACCTATATGAACCTTAGCGGGCGTGCAGTAAATTATTGGCTCAAAAAGGAGGATATCCCCATTGAAAACTTGTTTGTCCTGGTCGATGATATTGCCCTTCCGCTTGGGACCATAAGAATAAAGGCAAAAGGAAGCGCAGGAGGCCACAATGGGCTCCAGAACATCATCGATGTGCTGGGCACCA
>CAZMDP010000133.1:0-5994 GCA_964565015.1 uncultured Prolixibacteraceae bacterium
CCCCAGGTAGGACTTGAACCTACGACCTACGGATTAACAGTCCGCCGCTCTAACCGACTGAGCTACTAGGGAATATTTTAAGAACTCTTTTGCTTTAAAAGCGGTGCAAAACTAAAACCTTTTTTTAAAAGAAAAAATATTTATCCAAATTTTTTTCCCTTTAAAATACCGCCTTAACAATCTCCTTTACATTATCAGAGATGCCATAGGTATAGATATGTAGCGAAGGTACCCTGGCGGCTACCAGCTCTTTCGACTGTAAGATGGCCCACTCGGTCCCCACTTTCTTTGCGTCGTCATCGCTGTTGCACCGGCTCAACTCTTTGACCAGGTCGTTGGGCATATCAATGCTGAAAATCCGGGGTAATACGGTTAACTGGTTTTTCAACGCGATGGGTTTTATTCCCGGAATAATTGGAACGGTTATGCCTATGTTCCGGCATTTCTCCACAAAATCGAAATATACCCGGTTGTCGAAAAACATCTGAGTGACGATGTAATCGGCGCCGGCATCCACTTTTTGCTTAAGGTACATCAGGTCGGTATCGAGGTTGGGAGCTTCCATGTGTTTTTCGGGGTAACCGGCCACCCCAATACAAAAGTCCATCGGGTGGTTGTTTTTCAGGTCGGGGTCAAGGTATTGTCCACGTCTTAAATTGGCAATCTGCGTAACCAACTCGTTGGCATGGGCATGGCCATCGGGTTCGGGGGTGAAAACCGCTTCGCCCTTGAGCCCATCGCCCCGCAGGGCAAGTACATTTTTTATTCCCAGAAAGTCAAGGTCGATAAGGATATATTCGGTTTCGCTTTTGGTAAAACCGCCACATACCAGATGGGGAACCACCGGAATACCGTATTTGTATTGTATGGAGGCGGCAATAGCCACTGTTCCGGGCCTTTTGCGGGTAACCTTTCGCCTGATGGTACCGTCGGGTTGTTCCTTATACTCAATTTCATCGCGGTGGGTGGTAATATTGATATATTTCGGATCGAATTCCAATAAACTCTCAATGGTCCGGTTAATCCGCGATGCATCGTTCCCTTTCAGCGGGGGCAGCAATTCGAACGAAAATGCAGTTTTTTCCGATTGGCTAATTATGTCAATAATTTTCATACTATTAAAATTGTTTGTTTTCTAAGGTATAGTATAGCCTGTCCCGCTTTGGCGGGAGAACTCGTACCGATCTATCGGGGCTCGTTTCATTTTCCTTGTTCAATTTTACTGATTTGCAATAAAATTATCTATAATTCAGATTGGCTGCAAGAAATTTCTCTACAAATTCAACCGAAACTCCCCTTCTGCGGGCATAATCTTCCACCTGGTCGCGCCCAACATTTTCAACGCCAAAATAGCGGCTTTCGGGGTGGGCAAAGTATTGTCCGCACACCGAAGCATTGGGATACATTGCAAAATGCTCAGTCAGGGTTATCCCAATCTCTTCTGCTTTTAATAGTTTAAAAAGGTTCTCCTTTTCCGAATGTTCCGGGCAGGCCGGATAACCAGGCGCCGGCCTGATGCCCTGGTAATCGACATGGAGTAACTGCGGCAGGGTAAGGTTTTCGTCGGGAGCATAACCCCACAACTCTTTTCGAACCAAAAGGTGGAGGTATTCGGCGAAAGCTTCGCTAAGGCGGTCGGCAAGCGCTTCGAGCATAATAATTTTGTAGTCGTTATGCTCCTTCCGGTAATGTTCTTTCCATTCTTCAATACACAGACCGGCCGTAACGGCAAAAGCACCGCAGTAATCGGGCCGGCCGGATTCAATTGGCGCCACATAATCCGAGAGGCATAAATTGGCCAGTCCGGGTTTCTTTTTCTCCTGCTGCCTGAGATGATGAAAGCGGCCTATTTCTTTCGTCCGGCTTTCGTCGGCATAAAGCACAATGTCGTCGCCACATGAGTTTGCAGGCCATATTCCCACTACTCCGTTTGCGCGGAGCATTTTCTTTTCGATTATCTCATCGAGCATTTGTGTAGCTTCCACGTAAAGCTTTCGTGCGGCTTCGCCCTGCACCTGATCGTTAAAAATTTCGGGATAGGTTCCTTTCAGCTCCCATGTTGAAAAGAAGAAACTCCAGTCGATATATTCGCGAAGGATATGCAGAGGGAAGTCGATGTATTGCTTTGTTCCGGTAAAATTGGCTTTGTAAACCGGCGATTTTTGCCAGTCAATTGCGGGTTTGTTTGCCCGGGCTTGTTCAAGGGTGAGGTATTCTTTGGGTTTACGCTGATCCTGAAAACTGCGGATAAGGGCATATTCTTCCTTAACCGATTGAACAAACTCCTGATTGCCGGCCAGGAGGTTTGCTACCACCTGGGTCGATCGCGAGGCATCTTTCACATGAACGACGGGATAACTGTATTCAGGCTCAATCTTTACAGCGGTATGAATTTTCGAGGTGGTTGCTCCCCCAATGAGCAACGGAAGTTTCATTTTTCTGCGCTCCATTTCGCGGGCAGCTTCAACCATTATTTCGAGCGATGGGGTAATTAGTCCACTCAGGCCAACAATATCAACCTGTTCTTTTTCAGCGGTATCGAGAATTTTATCGGTCGGAACCATTACGCCCAGATCGATCACATCGTAGTTGTTGCAACCCAGTACCACGCCTACGATATTTTTGCCAATATCGTGCACATCGCCTTTCACCGTAGCCAACAATATTTTGCGCTTTTGTTCGGGCTGAGCAAATTTTTCCTTATCGGCTTCGATATAAGGCAGAAGAAAGGCCACTGCTTTTTTCATTACCCTTGCCGATTTGATTACCTGCGGAAGGAACATTTTTCCGCTGCCGAAAAGGTCGCCCACTACGTTCATGCCGTCCATCAAAGGCCCTTCAATGATGGAAAGGGCAGGCGTGTAAATTTTTACCGCTTCGGCCATATCATTTTCCACGAAGTCGATAATTCCCTTTACCAGGGCATGTTCGATCCGTTTTTCGAGCGGAAGGTTTCGCCAATCATCTTTTTTTTCTTCGGTTTGAATGCCCGATTTCAGGGTCGAAGCAAACTCGAGCAGTCTTTCGGTAGCATCCGGCCTGCGGTTCAGCACCAGGTCTTCGGTTTTTTGGAGGAGCTCGGGTTCAATTTCATCGTATATCTGTAACATTCCGGGGTTTACAATCCCCATGTCGAGACCGGCTTTTATGGCGTGGTACAAAAATACGGAGTGCATGGCTTCGCGCACCACATCGTTGCCACGAAAGGCAAACGACACATTACTTATTCCGCCGCTGGTGCGCGCAAAAGGGAGGTTTTGCTTAATCCACCTTACGGCTTCGATAAAATCGACAGCATAGTTGTTATGCTCTTCGAGGCCTGTTCCGATGGTGAGAATATTAGGGTCGAAAATGATATCTTCGGGTGGAAAATTCACTTCATTGGTCAAAATCCGATAGGCGCGGCTGCATATTTCGATCCTCCGTTCGAAGGTGTCGGCCTGGCCTTTTTCATCGAAAGCCATCACCACAGCCGCAGCTCCATAGCGTTTTATCTTTTTTGCCTGCTCTTTGAATGTTGCTTCACCCTCTTTCAGGCTTATGGAATTAACAATGGCCTTCCCCTGGACGCACTTTAATCCGGCTTCGATAACGCTCCATTTCGATGAATCGATCATAACCGGAAGGCGGGCAATTTCGGGTTCGGCCATCAGCAGGTTCAGAAAGGTGACCATCTCTTTTTCGGCATCGAGCATAGCATCGTCCATATTGATGTCGATGGCCTGGGCGCCGTTTTCAACCTGCTTGCGGGCTATCGAAAGCGCTTCCTCGTATTTGCCTTCGCGTATCAGGCGGGCAAATTTTCGGCTTCCGGCAACGTTGCACCGTTCGCCTATGTTCAGGAAATTTACTTCGGGGGTCAGGGCCACCGGTTCGAGTCCGGTAAATCGGGTAATATGTTCGTGTCCGGGTACCTGATGTGGTTTTGCATGTTCGGCCAACCGGGCAAATTCCCTGATATGGTCGGGTGTAGTACCGCAGCAGCCCCCGATGATGTTGACGTATTGGTTGTCGAGGTAATCCTTTATCTGGCGGCCCATAATTCCGGGTGTTTCGTCGTAGCGGCCAAACTGGTTGGGTAAACCTGCATTGGGATGGGCGCTGATAAAAAACGGGGCTTTTTTCGACAGTTCTTTCACATAAGGCCGCAGTTCGGCAGCACCCATAGCACAGTTCAGTCCGATGGAAAGCAAATCGATATGCGAAAGCGAGTGCAGGAAAGCTTCGAGCGTTTGTCCTGAAAGGGTCCGGCCGCTGGCATCGGTGATGGTTCCCGATACCATAACCGGAATTCTGATCCCACGCGCTTCGAGCGCCTCTTCGATGGCAAAGAGTGCCGCTTTTGCATTCAGGGTATCGAAAATGGTTTCCACCAGCAAAAGGTCGGCGCCACCATCGAGCAGGCCTTCGGTTTGCTCGCGGTAAGCAGCTTTTACCTGGTCGAAGGTAACCGCCCGGTAACCCGGATCATTCACATCGGGCGAAAGGGATAAAGTTTTGTTGGTAGGCCCTATGGCGCCTGCCACATAACGTGGTTTTCCGGGATTGGCCAGGGTAAACTCATCGGCAACTTCAGCAGCTAAGGCAGCCGATGCCTGGTTCATGGCATATACCCATGCTTCGGCATCGTAATCGGCTTGCGATATCCGGTTGGCGTTAAACGTATTGGTTGAAAGGATATCGGCACCGGCTTCGAGGTATTTGCGGTGGATTTCGGAAATTATGCCCGGATTGGTGAGCGAAAGGATATCGTTGTTGCCCTTCATGTCCGATTCATGTTCGGCGAAAATATCCCCCCTGAAATCCTCTTCTGTCAAGTTATATTCCTGAATCAGCGATCCCATTGCACCATCGAGCAGCAATACCCTGCTTTTCAGTAATTCCCTTATATTTGGTTTCTTTATTGCCATTTTCAAAATTTGCGGCCAAAATTAAGACACAATACTACTTTTTTAAAAATTTTGTGTCAAAATTACCCCGAATTCCCACTTTATCTTCACAAATAATTACGATAGCCTCTATTTCGGGGAATTCTTCCGAATAACTTAAGACTGTGGCAATATCGTCGGTCGAAACTATCCGGTTAGCCATTGCTGTAGCCCATGCATCGGCGATCATCGGCGATTGGCAGGCAACCATTACGGCGTCGGCCTTTCCATAGCTGAACGAATGGCCAATGGTTCCCGATGAGGTGCATACCCCACAGGGTTTGTCCATTGCAGGAATTATCACTGCTATCCTTTCCGACAAAGGCGATTTGCCGGCATAAATGGTCATTGACAAATCTTTTTTCAGAAGAAGGTAAAAATCGCCTCCGTTTTCCACCACAATTTCGTTTACCTGAAATTTCTTCCGGATACATTCTCCTGCATACCATGAAAATAACCCGGCTACCGACGCCATCGGGCCCACCCCTGCAACCCTTGCCGCTTCGGCCATCAGCCTTATTTCTTCGTGTGTCCCCTCTTGAAGGGTAACTGGCTGGTAAGAGGTCAGGAATTCGGGTTGCAGGGCTATATAATCTTCAAGGATTTGCCAGAGTTGGATAATTTCAGATGAGAGAAACGCTGCCATTTCCTGACTGAACGATTCCCTGTCGATGCCCACCCACAAGTCGGTATCGCGGTATTGGAGCGTAAACGACGCAAACCGTTCGGTGTTGAAAGTATTCCGGTATAGACGAGCCTGATGCATATCTCAATTTTTAGCCTAAACTGTGATTAAATTACTTTCGCAAAGTTTGCAAAAGTTTTATTCTGAAACGTAAAGCTAATAATTTGAGCATATTCGGGATGAAATTTCACTTGTATTATTTTTTTAGAAAACGAACAATTAAACATTAATTGGAAGTGGTAAAAAAGCTCCATGAATATTGTTTTTTATTGTTGAACCTCGATCGATTTTTGGTTTTTAAAAAAGATTTAAGTACTTGATTTGACAAGACGTAACAGCAAAATATTTATAGAAAATCATTAAGTTTGAAGAAAAAATAGT
>CAZMDP010000134.1:0-5981 GCA_964565015.1 uncultured Prolixibacteraceae bacterium
CGGTTACCGATATTGGGAGCGTGTATGACATGGCATACTTCGAAGGGAAAATTTATCTGGGAACCAATCAGGGATTGTTTTACAGAAACCTGAACAACAACACAGAACCATTTAAACTGGTACCAGAAACACAGGGGCAGGTATGGTTCTGTAAACAAACCGGCGACCATTTATTTGTGGGATATAACGGAGGTACCCTTGCCATTAAGAATGCGGAAGTTAAGCTTATTTCGCCGCAGGCCGGCGGTTTTTGCATGAGGGAAGATCCGATGATGGCTGGCAATTATATGGTTTCGACCTACAACAACCTGGTTAAAATTGTAAAAGAAGGTAATGTTTTCAGACAGGTAAGCCTGATTCAAGGCTTTTACGACCTGATCCGCTTTATTGAGTTCGACCACAGGGGCAACTTATGGGCCAGTCATATGCACCGCGGTATTTATCAGTTACAGTTAAACCCGGCCCGCGACAGTGTAATACAGAACCGCTATTTCGGTGAAAAATCACCCTTCAGAAAAGACCACTCCGTGCATGTTTTCAAAGTTGAGAACCGGATCGTTTTTACTACCGGCGATTCACTGTTTACCTACGACGATATTTCCGACTCGATCGTATCCTACTCTTTTCTGAACGAAAAAACCGGGGTGTTTGCCAAAGCAACACGGATAGTTGAAGCGCCGGGCCATCACTATTGGTTTATTACACAGAAGGCTTTAGGGTTATTTCATATTTTTAATAACCATGTCGAACTGGTCAATTTTATACCCCGTTCGCTTTTTACCGATAACAGACTGATCGATGATTTTGAGAACGTTTATCCAACAGGCCCGACAAGCGCCGTTATTTGCCTCGAAAACGGAATTGCTGCTATTCATCTGGATAAAATAAAACCATCTCCTATCGTCAGGTTCAAACCTGACCTCAGGAGCGTAATCCTTTCGGGACAAAGGGCTCCCGAAACTCCTGCGCAGGTCGAAAACGGTGCGATTACCATTAAAAGCAGGTTCAAAAATGTAAAGTTGCGCTATTCGTTTCCGCATTATACCCACCACCCCATATATTTCAGGGCAATGCTGAAAGGGATAGACGAAGAATGGTCGGAGAGCCGGACAGAACCGCTGTTCAGTTTCGACCGCCTTCCGGTGGGGACATACCAATTGGTGGTAAAAGCCATTGATGCATGGGAAAACGAAAGTCATGAAGATACCGTTACCCTGAAAATATTGCCCCCATTTTATCTGTCGTCGTGGGCCAAAAAAGGATATGTAATAATGTCGCTCTTTTTGTTTTTCGGATTGCAAGTATGGAGCATCCGCCGTACCCGAAAAAAAGAAAGGCTTATGCTCGAAAAGCGTGAACAGGAACTTATAAAACTCCGTAACGAAAAACTCCGCGACGAGGTGGAATACAAAAGTAAGGAACTTGCCAACCTCACCATGGCCATCATCAAAAAGAACGAATTCCTGATGAGCCTGAAAGAAATATTTGCACACCAAAAAGAGCAGCTTGGCTCGCGCTACCCCGATAAATACTTTAACCACATAACCAATAAAATAGACGATAATATTTCGAATACCGACGACTGGAACCTCTTCGAGACCAATTTTGAACGGGCCCATGAGCAATTTCTTCAAAAACTGAAAGACCAGTTCCCCGGCCTGACACCCAAAGACCTCCGTTTATGTGCTTTCCTGCGGATGAACCTGGCATCGAAAGAGATCGCCCCGCTGATGGGCATTTCGATGCGGAGTATCGAAAACCAACGCTAAGAGTTCAACAAAAAAATGGGTCTCGACCATGACGATAACCTGATTGAAATGATCTTGAAACTATAACACGAGCAATCCCGATTATTTGGTCATTTTTGTAATACTTTCCAATTCCGTCAATTTATTGCATAAAATTCGCTTTATCATTACTTTTGTACGTTAAATATTGACTATTATGAAAACGCAAGATATATTCATTGCTCATCCACAGACGAGTGAACAGGTTTCGGCATTAAAAGCTTTTTTACAGGCCCTCAAAATTAAATTTGAAGTAACTAAAGCGGAAAGCTATAACCCAGCCTTTGTAGAGAATATCCTGGAAAGCAGAGAACAGGCGAAAAATGGTAAGATAACAAGGGTAAAAAAAGAAAATCTGAAAGAGTTTCTGGGTTTATGATTGCCATATGAATTACCATTTAGATTTTACCGATAAAGCAAAAGCAGATATTGAATCTCTTAAAAATGCTGGCAATAAAGCGGTTCTCGTTAAACTGCTAACGCTTTTGGAAGAACTGTCAGAACATCCTTTTTCTGGAACAGGTAAACCCGAACAGCTTAAATATTCTCTATCAGGGCTTTAGTCCCGAAGAATTAACCGTGAACACAGACTTGTTTACGAAGTTTCCGAAAATGTTGTTTTTATTCTCTCTGTTAAAGGGCATTATGAATAATACCTGAAAAACAAAATGAATCCCGGACACGACAATTACTCATTGAAACAATCCTGATATTTATATGAACAATCTTTTAACAATTATTGTATAACTTAGTAGTGCCCGTTGAGGTAAATATTTTTGAGAACGTAATAACCGGAGAGTATGAAAAACCTTATGCTTTTGATGATAATTGCCGCCTTTCTGACATTGACCAATTGCAGCAAAGACGACGAAAACGACCGTTACGAACTGCTCACCCGGCCCACCTGGGCAACCGATAGTTTGCTGGCAAATGGCGTCGATGCAAGCGGCCCCGGCCAGCAGCTCGAAAAATTTAAAGGAACAGCCAAATTCAACAAAGACGGAACCGGTACCTTCGGAATTTACAAAGGAACCTGGCGTTTCCCCGATAAATCGAGGACACAGCTGGTAATTGTTACCGACTCGCTACCACTTCCTTTAACCACCAACATAGTGGAACTCACCGAAACTTCGCTGAAAATTACCACGCAGGTCCCCGACCTGACCGGGACCACCGGAACCATCAATATACGAATGACATTTAAAGCACGATAATGCAACGGTTTTGTATTGTTGTTTCGATGTTTTTGTTGTTCCCCCTGCTGATTTGTGCAGCGCCCGACGGTGTTTTAAGGGGCAAAGTTACCGACAGATTGACCGGTGCAGGGCTTCAGGGTGCCAACATTATCCTCAGGCGTAACATGGGCACCATATCGGGTGCCGATGGCAATTACATCCTGAAAGTTCCCGCCGGGAATAATACGGTAACTTTTCAGTTTATCGGATTTAAACCCGAAACACGGACCCTGGAAATTGTTGCGGGCGATACCATTGAGATCAACGTTTCTCTTGAGTACGACGTGGCCGAAATCGACCAGGTAGTGGTAAGCGCCAGCCGCATCGAACAAAAACTGTCGGAACTTACCATATCGTTGAGCCTTATTAAACCCGAATTATTGTCGGGTGGCCACATTACCGACGCACAGGAGCTGATGAACAAAACTTCAGGCATAGAAGTACTCGACGGACAGGCCTCCATTCGCGGAGGTAGCGGTTTCAGCTATGGCGCCGGCAGCCGGGTGCTGGCCCTGATCGACGGACTGCCTGTCATGTCGGCCGATGCCGGGAACATACGCTGGCAATTCCTGCCACTCGACAATATTGCCCAGGTTGAAATCATCAAAGGGGCCTCATCGGTTGCCTACGGGTCATCGGCCCTGAATGGCATCATCAACTTTCGTACGGCCGAAGCTTCGGTAAATCCGGTTACGCGTTTTTATGCCGAAACCGGATTGTATGACCAGCCCGCCAATAAAAACTGGAAGTGGTGGGATACGCCCCGCAGCTTTTCGAGCGGATCGGTATCGCACCTTCAAAGGTTTGGGAATACCGATCTGGGCTTTGGTTTACACCTGCTTACCGATAACGGCTACCGTACCCTCAACGAAGACAGATTAGGAAGGTTGAACTTCAAACTGAAGCACCGCAATAAAAACATCGAAGGATTGTCGTATGGCGTCAGTATTAATGCAGGCCTGACACGCAAAACCGACTTTCTGCTGTGGGAGAATGCCACCAACGGCGCACTGAAACACAATCCCGAAACCGCTATCGGATTACGGAGTTATTTCTTTACCCTCGATCCCTATATTATTCTCAGACAAGACGAACGCTATAAACACGAATTTAAGTCGAGACTGCAGGTTTCGCAAAACCGGTTCCCCGAATCACCGCAGAACAACAGCCAACCCCTCAGCCTTTATGCCGAATACCAATTCTGGAACAAGCTTTCGGACCTGTTTACGCTCAACACCGGTATCTCCGAAAATTACAGCCGGGTAAATTCAAACTTCTATGGCGACCATCAATTATGGAATTTCGGTGCGTTTGCGCAACTCGACCTGAAACCAACAGAAAGGCTAATTCTGGTATCGGGTGTCAGGCTCGAATATAATTCGCTCGACGGGGTGGCCGATAAACTGGTGCCGCTGCTAAGGGCCGGAGCAAATTATAAAGCCGCTGATTATACCTTTCTGAGGGCTTCGTTCGGACAGGGTTACCGCTATCCTTCCATTGCCGAAAAGCATGCTTCAACCACTCTGGGGTCCATAAAAATTTATCCAAGTCCATTCATCGATCCCGAAAAAGGGTGGAACACCGAAATCGGGATAAAGCAGGGGATCGGTAACCGGTACTTCAACGGGCAGGTCGATCTGGCTCTTTTTTATTCACAATATACCGATATGATCGAATACATGTTCGGGATTTACCCCGATCCGGTGGATGGCAATTTCGGGTATGGTTTTAAGGCCACCAATATTGAAGCTGCCCGAGTGTATGGGCTCGAACTGGAATATGTGGTGAATAAAACCATTGGACGGGTAACCAATGTGCTAAACGGGGGTTATGTGTTTATGTACCCCGCCGAATTTAACATCAATACCGGAAAAAACACCGGAGATATGCTGAAATATCGTAGAAAACATTCGGCAACACTCAATATTATGAGCAAATACCGCAGGTTCGATTTTGGCGCAAGCCTTTTCTACAAGTCGAAAATGCTCCGTATTGACGATGTTTTCCTGGCCGAACTTACCCGCGAAAGCCTTCTTCCGGGATTTTACGAATATTGGAACAACCACAATAAGGGTTATTTTCTGGCCGATTTACAGACAGGCTATTCATTTGTAAAAAACTATAAAGTTTCGTTTGTAGTAAAAAACATAACCAACACCGAATATATGGGCCGCCCCGGCGATATTCAGCCACACCGGAATTACAGCATAAGGTTGAGTGGAACGTTTTAGTGTTTGGGTTTTCATGGTTTTATAGTTAATTAGTTATAAAGATAAAAGGTTAAAGGGTTAATTTGTGCGGGGATGGCATGTTTATAGAAAGCCCAAATACCAGCAATCCCGGAGGGATGGCATGTTTATAGAAATAATGTGACCCATTGATAACAGCAACGTTGCTCAAGGCACAAACGTAATTTCAACAAACTATTCCAGGTTTCTGACCAATGATAAATGGTTGCTTGTTGATAACCCCAAATATACAAACTGCCCCTTCAGGGTAAAATAGCGATAACCAATCCATGAACAGCACAACAGGCACCCCGGCAGGGTGCAACAATCTTCCCTAAAATTTTAAACCAGGTTTACATCCACATCATTTTTTCCAAACCCTCAGGGGTGGTTGGAGTTTTATATCTCTGTTTTCTTTCGCTTTTGACCGCCTACGGCGGAAGGGCAATTTTGTTGCTAAACGTTTTTTTATTACACATGCCTAAATAATTATTTAGGATAAGCTAATAAAACATTTATAATTATTTCAACGTGATGTAATAGAGATGATTAGCTATTAACCCATCCTATCTTTTTCAATAAAATTATACCTCTTTTTGCAAAAGTTGTGGCGATACGTTCCAATACCCATGCCCCGGAATATTTACCGAAACTGTTTTGTGGTTTATGCGAAAAATTTCACCAGTAAGTTTTTCCCCGTATTTTGAATACCACGATACACGGTCACCAAT
>CAZMDP010000135.1:0-5974 GCA_964565015.1 uncultured Prolixibacteraceae bacterium
TGTCGGTATAAAGCGAATCAAATATCAGAAACTGCCCTTGCACTTTATTGAAAATGGCCTCCATACGAGGATCGGCATACGAACGGTAATATATAAACATTACATGCGTCATTGCTGGCAAATCGCGTGTGCTGTTATGGATAAATATGTTATAATAATTCGAATACTCAGTTGAATTGGTTCCGCCCCACTTAAAGGTAAGGTTTTCGCTGTTCGACTTTAACAGTAAATTTTCGTAATTACTTAACACGTCCCGCCCATGGTCTGCCGCTTGTTGTGGAATTGCATTCTGGGTTTCGAGCGCAATTTTAAGCCGCAGGGCAGCTGCAAATTGTTTCCATTTATTCAGGTCGGAGTCGGTAAAAACTACATCAGGAACCAATTTATCTTTCGATGAATCCAATGACTCAGAGGCAGTTTTCAGGGTATTCAAAAGGCTGATATATATATCTTTTTCTTCATCAAAGGGTACGTGAATCAGGTCGTCGCGACTTGCAAAAGTATAAGGAACGCCACCAAATGTAGTAGTAAAAATATAAAACATGTATGATTCCCATATTTTTGCAATTTGTACACGGTTCTCATAACCATCTTTACCTTCGAAGTTTTTCTGAATTTGCCTCAGCATGGCAATATTTCTGTAAAAACTGCTCCACAAGCTGTTAATTTCGGAATGACTGGCACCAAATGAAGTGGCAGAACCATAAGAAACAGTAAGATGATGGGTAAATTGCCAATACATTCTGGCATTCAGTTCGGCGATAAGGTTCATTGAGCCCTTTACTGCCGATGCAAACAAATATTCGGGTTCTACATCGACAAATTCATGTTTATCTTTATTAATATCCTGAAACCCATCGGTACATGCGGTAAATATCAAAAGCAAAAATGCAATTACTATTGATTTATTTTTTTTCATAATTCTTAACTGTTAAAATGAAATTTTTAAGTCAAAACCATAATAAGCCGTCGGAAGTGCAAAACCGGCCTCAATTCCCTGATCGTTTCCTGAGGAGGAAGTTGCCTGTGGATCAATTCCCACTGGCGTATTTTTAAACAGAGTGACCAAATTACGTCCAACGATTGATACCCTTGCCGATTGCACCGGTGTGTTTTTAAAAAGACTGGAAGGGATGCGATAACCTGCTGATACTTCTCTTAACTTTACAAAAGATGCATCATAAATAAACCAGTCCATCAGGTTTCCGGCAATGTGCTGCCAATAGGTTTGTGGAGTTATATATTCGTTGTTTACCCTTACGAAGGTATATTCTCCGGTGGTTTCGTTAAAACTGTAAACCATTCCTTCAAATATTGAACCTTTAACCCTGTCGTCGGTGTACGGAATATTTGGGTCGCGGTAATTAATGCCCATTCTTTCCGAAGCTCCCTCATTTAACACAGAGGAACTGAATGTATAATCGTCGCGATTAGCTAATGTTGCTATCCAGTTGCCTTCGCGAACTCCATGAAGTGCTGATCTGGAGAAGAATTTTCCACCCACTTTGTAATCGAGCATTAACGATACATCGAAACGTTTTACACGCAGCGATGAACTTAATGAACCAATAAAATCGGGATTGACATGACCAAGATACACATCAGGTTCAACAATTGCCCGGGCATTTGTGGCATTCACCATAAGGTTTCCATCAGCATCCCTCATTTGTCTCGATCCCCTGAGTACTCCATATGGTTTTCCTTCTTCCACCGTAATCCTCAGATTTGAACTTACTTCTCGCAAGGTATAAACATCGAGGTCTTCCATAATGGAGACCACTTCGCTGTTGTTTTTCGCCCAGTTCAGCTTCAAATCCCATTTCAGGTCCTTTTTCTGAATTGGCGTAATGTTAAATGTAATTTCAAAACCATTGTTCTTTATCTCACCAGAGTTGTAGGTACCCTGCGAGAAACCGGTACTTGGCGAAATTCGCGGATTCATAATCTGGTCAACCGAACGTGTATGGTAATAGGTCAAATCGAGTGATAATCTGTTTTTGAAGAATATCAGATCAGTACCTACTTCTGCAGTATAAGTAGTCTCTGGTTTTAAGACCGAACTTTTCAATGTACTTCCTAAATCGAAAATGGGTATTCCATTGAAAATTCCGTCATAACGGAAATTGTTATATAATTGGTTAAACGAAGTGCCATTACCAACTTTTGCATAAGATGCCCTGATTTTACCAAAGGTGAGCACATTGGTGGGCATGTTGAAAGCTTCGGTAAACAAAAAACTAACACTTGCCGATGGATAGAAAAATGAGCTGTTGACAACAGGTAGTGTTGAGTTCCAATCATTCCTTGCCGTCGCATCAAGATATATCCACTCTTTATATCCAATAGTGGCCGAACCGAATATACTCTGTCTCCTAATAGTTGCGAGCGATTCTGATGTCTGAATGGGCTCCGATGTATTGGAAAGGCTTGCAATATCATGAAGAATCAAACCTTCAGTTAATGCTGTTATCCTGTAAAGGCTGTTATCACGCCAATTTGCTCCTAAATTTGCACTCAAGGAAATATTATCGATTTTTTTATTATACATAAAATATCCCTCATACTGGAAATTCTTTACCGAGCGCTGAAATGTGCTGTACCGCCCGCTTTCCTGTCCTTTCGTTCCTTTATTCAGGAAATCATATCCGGTTGTTGATTGTATATCGGCTGCAGCTCTTACCCTGAAGCGCAAGTCTTTTGACAGTATGATATTAGTAGTCAGATCGGCAAGCAGCCAATCCCTTACATCGTTGTTCTTGTTTTCATTAATCGCCCAATAAGGATTATAAAATTCAGCAACATTTTCACTGCTCAATCTGATTGCATTTCCAGCTTCATCTTTCCAGGGTATTAATTCATGCACGGCCAGGTCTCGCGGAAAAAACAAGTATGCCATCATTGGATTTCTTTCGCTCCAGCCGGTATATGACCGGTTATCCAATTCATCGATTGAATACCTTATATTTCCTTCAACATTAATTTTTCTCGAAATATTATAGTCCGATCTCAATGCAAAATTATGCCTGTTACGAAGGTTTGCCCCTTCAATAACATCGGTTGAATTGGTATTTGAATACGAAAGCCTGAATGATCCGAGATCGTTCGATTTGCTCAGAGAGACACTTGTAATTATCTGGCTTGATGACTGAAAATAATCGTACACATTGGATGGATTTGGCGAATAGGGTTTAATTTCGCCATTACGCCCAACAACCGGAAATCCAAGCATGGGTAATCCCCATGAACGGGCATTATAGGGCGATAATAAAGCAAGATTTGGTGCATCCATATAGCGGTAACGGTTTGTTTCACCTAATCGGTGGCTGTTACCACCTCCATAAACATTCTGAAATTCAGGATATTCAATTATTGTACTAAACATATGGTTATATCCAAATGTTATTCCCAGATCCTGGCTTTTTTTGGCTTTTTTGGTAGTTATTAATATTACTCCATTTGCAGCATCAGAGCCATAAAGCGCTGAAGCGCTTCCTCCTTTCAAAATTTCAATGCTTTCAATATCATCGGGGTTAATGTTCCCTGCAATATTACCATAATCAATATCGGTAGCACCGGGTGCTCCAAATGCGCTACCCGTATTTTGCCCCATGTCGTTTTGAATAATAACCCCGTCAACCACAAACAAAGGTTGGTTATTGCCCGTTAACGAAGTATTCCCCCTGATCTCAATCCTTGTTGAGGCTGCGGGGCCGCCTGTTGAAATCACATTTACACCCGCTGCTTTTCCGGCAAGCATATTTGACAGGTTTGCATCACGCGATTCGGTCATAGTTCCCACATCGACACTCTGACGGGCATAGCCAAGTGTTCGGGCTTCGCGTGTTATCCCCAGCGCTGTAACAACCACTTCATCGATCCCAACCGTACTTTCATTCAGGTTAACATCAATAACACTCCTCCCCTGCACCGGCACCCTTTGCGGAACATACCCGACAAAAGAGATTACTAATACAGCGTTTTGTGGCTGTTGCACCAGAATCTGGAATTCACCGTTTGCGTCGGTTACGGTTCCAGTTGTGGTCCCTTCTAAAACAATGCTGGCTCCAGGCAGTCCCTGATTGGTTTCATCGGTTACTTTGCCCTTTACCATTAATGATTGCCCAAAGCAAACCGAGCCCACCATCATTAATAAAATAAGAATAAAAATACTTTGCTTCATAAATCTATTTTTGAAATTTAATTTACCTGTGAGATCAAAACTATTGTCGAGGCCTTAATTTTTCCTTAATTACTCCTTAACAAATACGATCAAGGGCATTAATTTTGATTTTATGGGCTATTTTTTTGCTTAAAGTACGTTTTCGAATCAATGAACCAAATTTGTGGATTAAATTAGCTGCCCGAAAAAAGTTGAATATTTTTATACATTTACTTTAGTAATAGATTGAGTAGGATTAAATAGGAGAATATTCGGGAAATGGAAAAAGATAAAACCGTTTTGATTCCGGCAAAAAATTCACCCCGTGTTATTCTTTTATGGATTATTCTATTTCAGCTAATGGTTACTTCTGTCCTTCAGGCACAAACATATGGACTCAGGTTTGCCAGCCACGATGTGTTGAAAGAGAACCGCACTTCATTGGATTTAAACCACGATAATTTTTTTTCATTTAACGATGATTTCGAACTTTCATTCGGGTTTCGGCTGAACCAACACAACAATATGTACTTTGGATATGTGGTCAGGATTATTGATAATGAAAACAGAAATGTGGACATGATATTCAATTACCAATCGCGTTCACAAAACAGTTTCGACATAGTTTACCAGAATAACCTGATTGTTCCACCCATAAAAACTGATATTACAAGTTTGTTCAACCATTGGGAAGAATTCAGGTTTTATTTCGACCTTAAATCAGATGTTCTGAAATTCGCTACTGCTGATACCGTTGTTGAACTGAAGGGCATAGAATTAACAGGAAAAATAAAGATACTTTTTGGAGCCTCCGATTATGGTCATTTCAAAACAACTGATGTACCTCCCATGAGTATTAAAGATGTCAGAATTTCGACAAAGGGTAAATTGGCATACGAATGGTTATTGAATGAATCGGAAGGTACTACTGCACACGAAACGCTGAAAAATAAAGATGCTCATGTAATTAATCCCATCTGGCTAAGCCCGATTTTTCAGAATTGGGTAAACGCAGCCGATTTTCTGATTGAAGGAAATGCGGAGATTGTATTTAACCCAAATAATGAAATTGTTTATGTAATCGGCGACAATAATCTCATTACTTATAACATTAATGAAAACAGGATTGATTCCATCATCTATGTGAAATCACCAGCTATCCTTAAGGCTGGATGCCAGGCATTTTATGAACCCGACAGCAACATGCTTGTTTCGTACAACATTGACCTCAAAACTTTTTCGACCTTCAAATTCGAAACAAAAACATGGAATCAGATGGAATCGGATTTTTATCCTTTAACCGTCTATTGGCACCACAATAAATTCTATTCATCGGCCGATAAAAATCTTTATACATTTGGTGGCTACGGTCAACATGAGTATAAAAATTCCATAAACAAATTCTCATTAATAACCAAAAACTGGGAAACCATTAAGCCCTCAGGCGAATCATTCCCACCAAGGTACCTTGCCTCGCTCGGGCATTTAAATGATACTATTTATATATTGGGGGGATATGGCAGCATTTCTGGCAAACAAATATTAAACCCGCAAAACTATTACGACCTCTGGGCCTACAGCCTGAAAGACAATAATTTTTCATTTATCTATGAGTTTGTACCGCCGGTTGAAGATATAGTTTTTGCAAACTCCATGGTTATTGATAGTCAAACATACGAATTCTATGCACTGGCTTTTCCAATATTCAAACATGAAAGCATACTTCAATTATACAGGGGCTCACTTAAAACGCCCGGGTTAATTCCTGTTGGTAACACATTTCCATATACATTTCATGATATAATTTCGTATGCC